>JAIBAD010000041.1 GCA_019695395.1 Alphaproteobacteria bacterium | reverse complement strand
AATATTATTGCTCTTTATATTGTTAAAAAATATCGAGAAAAATATGAATAAATATACACAAGAAAAATCAACATTAATTTTAAAAAAACGTTTAAAAAAACGCCTAAGGCATGAAAAAATATTTAAATATTTTGGTATTTTGTCCATTCTATTGGCATGTTTTATTTTAGGATTTCTTTTAACCGATATTATTGGCAAAAGTCTACCTGCTTTTAATCAAACTTATATTAAATTGGAAATCGATAGAAAACTATTAAACGAAAATAATGACCCCGATACCTCAACCCTTTTTTATACGAAAATTATTCGTCAATCTTTCTTGGGTATCTTTCCTAATGTTCAGGATAAACAAGACCAACGAATTCTTTTAAAAATGCTAAGTAATAATGCAGGCTATGATTTACAAAAAACAATATCAAATTCAAAAAACAGTCTTTCAGATAAAATAAATATATGGATCAAATCTTCGGATGATATAGATCTTATCTATAAAAATTATCTTAAAAATTTATTATCTCAAAATAATCCAACAAATGATAAGCAAATTTTATGGGTGAACCAACTTCATCAACAGGGGAAAATAACAAAGAAATTTAATTTCACTTTTTTTACCTCGGGCGATAGCCGTGAACCAGAACAAGCAGGTATTTTGGCAAGTATTCTTGGCACATTATTAACAATGAGTATAACTTTATTATTTGCTGTTCCTTTGGGTGTTATGTCGGCGATTTATCTTGAAGAATTTGCACCCAAAAAACTTTGGATTGATATTGTAGAAATCAGCATTAACAATCTTGCGGCTGTACCTTCAATTGTATTTGGGTTATTAGGGCTTGCTGTTTTTATTGGTTTCTTTGGGCTTCCACGTTCGACCCCTATTGTTGGGGGGTTGGTATTGGGATTAATGATTTTACCTATTCTTATTATTGCAACTCGATCCGCTTTAAAAACAGTTCCAAGTTCTATTCAACAAGCTGCTCTTGCCCTTGGTGCATCCCCTTTTCAAACTGTTATTCATCATAAACTTCCTTTAGCTTTACCTGGTATTTTAACAGGAACCATTATAGGAACCGCCAGGGCTATCGGAGAAACAGCCCCCCTTTTAATGATTGGGATGGTTGCCTTTATTGCTGATATACCCTCTCATTTTACAGATGCTGCAACTGTATTACCTGTGCAGATTTATTTATGGGCAGATAGTCCAGAAAAAGCTTTTCTTGAAAAAACAAGTGCAGCTATTATTGTTTTATTATTAATTCTTATTCTCATGAATGGATGCGCTGTTTATATTAGAAGAAGATTTGAAAAAAGATGGTAAGTATAAAGGTTAGTTTATGTCGCTAAATAATATCTACAAAATTTATGCTGAAAATGTTAATGTTTTTTATGGAACAACCCAAGCATTAAAAGATATCTCCTTATCTATTCCTAAAAATAAAGCGACAGCTTTAATCGGTCCATCGGGATGTGGAAAATCAACTTTTTTACGCTGTCTTAATCGCATGAACGATGTTATTGAAGGATGCCAAGTTACTGGTAAAATTACTATCGATACAAGAGACATTTATGATCCCACTATTGATGTGGTCAGTTTAAGAGCAAAAATTGGTATGGTTTTCCAAAAACCAAATCCTTTTCCTAAATCTATTTATGACAATGTTGCTTATGGGCCACGTATCCATGGACTGGCAATAAAAAAAGCGGAATTAGATGAAATTGTGGAATCCAGTCTTGAAAAGGCTGGGTTATGGAATGAGGTTAAAGATAGGTTAGAAGAAGCTGGTACCGGCCTATCGGGTGGTCAACAACAACGTTTATGTATTGCACGGGCTATTGCTGTTAATCCCGATGTTATTTTAATGGATGAACCATGTTCAGCCCTAGATCCTATTGCAACTGCTAAGGTTGAAGAATTAATTGATGAATTAAGAATTAATTATACAATCGTTATTGTAACTCATTCGATGCAACAAGCAGCACGTGTTTCACAATATACAGCCTTTTTTCATTTGGGGGAGCTTGTTGAACAAGGAAAAACAGATGATATTTTCACAAGCCCACGTGATCCCAGAACCCAGGGATATATAACAGGACGTTTTGGTTAACAACACTTTTAAAAGAGCAACATCATGGCCCCACAACATATCGTAAAATCTTTTGATGAAGAATTAAAAAAACTTAATGACATTATTATGAAAATGGGGGGACTTGCTGAAACACAATTACAGCAAGCCATGGAAGCTTTAATTAAAAGACACAGCGACCTTGCAACTAAAGTTATAGCCAATGATGACAGTATCGACGAATTGGAACAAGAGATGAGTGCCATGGTTATTCGTATTCTGGCACTACGTCAACCTATGGCCCAAGATTTACGTGAAGTTATCACCGCTCTTAAAATATCAAGTGATTTAGAAAGAATAGGTGATTATGCAACCAATGTTGCCAAGCGTTCTATTGCTCTGGTTCAAATGCCGGTCGTTCGTTCAGCTACGACAACAATTGCTCATTTAAGCCAGCTTGTGCAAACTATTGTTAAAGATGTTCTTGATGCTTATGCATATCGAAATGCAGAAAAAGCTATGCAAGCCTGGCACCGGGATGAAGAAGTTGATGCTTTATACACAGGTATCTTTCGAGATCTTTTAACTTATATGATGGAAGATCCAAGAAACATTACACCCTGTACCCATCTTCTTTTTATAGCTAAAAATATTGAAAGAATAGGCGATCATGCCACAAATATTGCCGAAACCATCCATTTTCTGGTTTTAGGTCAAGCGATAGAAAAAAATAGACCTAAAGCAGATGATACATCTTTCACAATTCATCAAATTCAACATGAAGAAACATAAAATTTTAATTGTCGAAGATGAAGCTGACTTGGCCTCTCTTCTTCAATATAATTTAAATAACCAAAATTTTATAACCAAAATTGCTGATGATGGCGAAAAAGCTTTAATGTTAGTTCAAGAAGATCAACCCGATTTAATTCTTCTGGATTGGATGATCCCTTTAATTTCAGGTATAGAAGTATGCCGCCAGATAAAAAAATCCCAAGCAACATCACATATACCAATTATTATGTTAACGGCACGCGGTGAAGAAAAGGATAAACTTCGTGGATTTGATTTAGGGGCAGATGATTATATTGTTAAACCCTTCAGTGTTAATGAACTTATTGCAAGAATAAAACTGCTTTTGCGTCGTTCTAATGTTTTAGCTGATACAACATTGATATATCACGATCTTAAAATGGATCTTATAACATATCGTGTTTTTAAAAATAATCATGAAATTCATTTAAGCCCCACAGAATTCAAACTACTACGTTATTTTATGGAAAACCCCGCTCGCGTCTTTAATCGTGAACATCTACTTGACCATATATGGGGTAAAGATATTTATGTTGAACCTAGAACTGTTGATGTTCATATCAGAAGACTTAGAAAAGCATTAAATCATTATCCACCCTTACAAAATTATATCAGAACTGTAAGGGCAGCAGGTTATGCTCTTGATTATAATAATTAAACTTTAGCTAGTTTTATTTTTTCTACGGGATAACGATACATAATCCAAAACAAAAATATCAGTCCGGGCAAGGCAGCTATTGCCGTAAAAATAAAATAAGGAATCCAGCCCATTTGCTCTGCAAATATACCACTTTGAGATGAAAGAACTGTACGCCCAACAGCCATTAAAGATGAAAAAAGAGCATATTGAGTTGCTGTAAAGGTGGTGTTACATAAATTTGATAAATAGGCAACAAATGCAGCCGAGCCCATACCACCTGCTAAATTTTCTATACTTATAGTTGCCATTAAAAAATAAATATCATGGCCCATATAAGCTTGAGCAGAAAACATTAAATTTGATAATAATTGGGCAATTCCTCCCAAAAGGAGGGCCATCATAATACCATAACGCGTTACCATTATCCCACCTAAGAAAACACCTACCAACGTTGCAATAAGCCCATAAATTTTGCTAATTTCAGCAATTTCAATATTAGTAAAACCCATCTTCACATAAAAGGCATTAGCCATGGCGCCTGCCATTGAATCTCCTAATTTATAAAATAAAACAAAAAGAAGAATTGCTTTCCATCCTTGCCTGTTAATAATATCAGAAAATGGATTGATAATTGCTTGATCAAAATAGTCACGTAAAATTTTATAATTATCAGCTACTTTACCTGTTTGACCTATGGTTTTTGGTAATAAAGAAATAATTAAAATTGGGGTAAGTGCTGCTAAAATTAAAGCTATAGTTGAGGGTAAAAATTTAAGAGTAGGGATTTTAGAAAATTCTGTAACTTCAAAAAAACTTTTCATTGAAGAAAGTGTTAAAAAATAAATACCAACAGCGCATAAAGCAACGGCTAATAATCCTAAAATTAAAAGATACCAATATTTTGAATTTTCTGTTGATGTGGTACGTATTTTTGTGGGTTCTGGTGAAAATAAAGTAATCGCCATACATATGGCCATCAATCCTGCCATAACTAAATATGCAGCAAACCAAGATACACTTTGGGCTAACCATAATGCACCAGCACCCGACGCCAACATACCCAATCTATATCCATATTGGGTCATAGCTGCGCCTGTTCCTTGCTGTTTTTCATCAAGTAATTCAATACGATATGCATCAATAACTATATCTTGACTAGCTGAAAAAAAAGCAACCAATACTGCATATAGTGCTGTTAATTCTGGATTAAGTTTGGGATCAATACTACCAAGTAAACTGATCGTTATCATAAGCATTATTTGGGTAATAATAGCCCAACTTTTTCGTTGCCCTAATCTTCCTAAAAAACCAGGTAATTTAACTTGGTCAATAATGGGAGCCCATAGAAATTTCAAACTATATGAAATACCAACAAGTGAAAAAAATCCTATTGTTGCTAAATCAACTTGCATCCTCGTTTGCCAAACTTGCAATGTACTGCTGGTTAAAGCTAAGGGAAGGCCACTAGAAAAACCCATAAATAAAATAATTAACAATCGTTGATCAAAATATTTTTTAATCCCCTCATGTTCCGAATATTGAGATAATTTATTCAGCGCTTGCATAAAGCATTCCCCCGTCTTTTTCTGCAGCACGGCTGGCCCGTTTACGATCGTGTGGATCCAAAATCTTTTTACGTAATCTTATATTTTTAGGTGTTACTTCAACCAGCTCATCATCATTGATATAAGCAAGTGCTTGTTCCAGCGTCATAAGTTTTGGTGGTGTTAATCTTATAGCTTCATCTTTAGAGGTTGTTCTAATATTTGTGAGTTGCTTTTGCTTTAAAGGGTTAACCTCAAGATCATTATCTCGGCTATGTTCACCAATAATCATGCCTTCATATACTTCCATACCAGGCGCAATCATCAACCATCCTCTTTCTTCTAAATACCAAAGAGCATAAGCAACCGACGCACCTGTAGCATTTGCAATAAGTACACCATTATGTCTTCCCTCGATTGATCCTTTATAAGGTGCATAGCCATGGAAGAGACGGTTCATAATTCCCGTCCCTCTTGTATCGGTCAAAAATTC
The DNA here is from genome assembly GCA_019695395.1 of Alphaproteobacteria bacterium. Classification (NCBI taxonomy): domain Bacteria; kingdom Pseudomonadati; phylum Pseudomonadota; class Alphaproteobacteria; species Alphaproteobacteria bacterium. The sequence goes on along the minus strand of JAIBAD010000041.1, from coordinate 9,303 downwards.
ACCGTGGTATCCAATAAGACCACGTGAAGGAATAATAAAATTAAGCCTGGTTTTTCCAGCTCCAGATGGGGCCATATTTTGTAATTCACCCCGTCTTCCACCAATTTTTTCGACAACGACCCCTACAAATTCTTCATCAACGTCGATTTGTATTTCTTCCATAGGTTCAAGATTTTGCCCAGTTTCTGGATCTTTTTTATAAAGAACACGAGGTCTGCTGATAGAAAGTTCAAACCCTTCGCGCCGCATCGTTTCAATCAAAACCCCAAGTTGTAATTCTCCCCGACCTGATACCTCAAAACTATCTTTGCTTTCAGATTCACGTACCTGAATAGCAACATTACCTTCCGCTTCTCGAAGCAATCTAGACCTAATCATACGCGTTGTTAATTTATCGCCGTCCCGCCCAGAAAAAGGTGAATCATTAACCGCAAAAGTCATTGCCAATGTAGGTGGATCAATAGGTTCAGATGGAATAGGTTGGTCAATAGCTATATCACAAATTGTATCCGCAACTGTTGTTTTTTCAAGCCCTGCAATAGCAACGATATCACCAGCTTCTGCTGTTTCAATAGGTATACGATCGAGCCCACGAAAAGATAAAAGTTTAGTCAATCGCCCTTGTTCAATAATTTGTCCTTCTGGATTTAATGATTTAACTGTCATATTAACCTTGGCTGTTCCTTGTTGAACACGACCTGTTAAAACGCGGCCTAAATAAGGATCATATTCCAAAATTGTCGTCAGCAACGCAAAGGGTTCTTGCGGTTTTGATTGGGCTTGGGGGACATGTTGAATAATAGCATCAAAAAGTGGTGTCATATTTTCTTTTTTGTCTTCCAAATTTTTTACAGCCCATCCTTGTTTTCCAGACGCAAAAAGTGTTGGAAAATCAAGTTGCGCATCATTCGCCCCCAACGCCACAAAAAGATCAAAAACCATGTTATGGACTTCATCAGGTCTGGCATCAGGACGATCTATTTTATTAATAACAACGATAGGTCTTAATCCTTGATTCAATGCCTTAATCGTCACAAATTTTGTTTGGGGCATCGGTCCTTCAGCCGCATCAACTAAAAGAATAACCCCATCAACCATACCTAAAATTCGTTCGACTTCCCCACCAAAATCAGCATGACCTGGTGTATCTACAATATTAAGTTTGATATTTTGCCAAGATATAGATGTGCATTTGGCAAGAATTGTAATACCTTTTTCACGTTCTAAATCGTTTGAATCCATGGCACGCTCAACCATTTTTTGATTGGCACGAAAAATACCACTTTGCTGAAGTAACTGATCAACCAAAGTTGTTTTGCCATGGTCAACATGGGCTATAATTGCAAGATTTCTAATATTCATAATAATTTTTATTCAAGGTTAAAGAAAAGATTGTAAAATATTTTTAAGCGGTTTTGTGGGACGCGCCCCAAAATGACCTAATATTTGGCCAGCAGCTTCACTTGCTATATGTCCACATTTTTTTAAATCGTAATTTTGGGCATAAGCATAAAGAAAACCAGCTGCATATAAATCACCCGCACCAGTTGTATCTAAAACACGATTAACTTTAGCAGGATTTATTTCAATAACATCATTTTGTTTAATAATCAAAGATCCTTTTTCACTTCGTGTTAATATGACAATATCACAAAGAGTTTTTGCTCTTTCTAAAGTTTCATCAAGACTTTTTGTTTGTAAAAATGAACAGGCTTCCAATTCATTAGCAAATAAAATATGAACATGATCTTTAATTAAAGCTTTAAATTCGGGTCTATGTCTTTCTGCACAAAAACTATCAGATAAACTTAATGCAAAATAATTATTAGATTGGCTGGCCAACTTTGCTGCTTTTTTTACAGCTAATCGTGCTCCTGGCGGGTCAAACAAATATCCTTCAACAAAAGTTATTTTTGAAGATTGAACCCATTGTTCGTTGATATCTGCAACGGATAATTCAACACATGCCCCAAGATAAGTTTGTAAAGTACGTTGGGCATCAGGGGTTACAAAAATATGACATCGTGCGGTAGGCGCCCCCCCTATAGAAGGTGTAGTTTCATAATAAACACCCACTGCCCTAATATCCTGAATAAAAGTTTTTCCTAATTGATCATCATGAACCTTACCAATAAATCCAACTTTTCCCCCAAATGATGCAATACCCGCAGCTGTATTTGCAGCCGATCCACCAGAAATTTCCAAAGATTCATTCATAATTTTATAAAGATATTCGGCTCGATTAATATCTATTAAGGTCATTGCACCCTTTTGCAAATCATATTTTTGCAAAGCTGCATCATCTGCATGGGTTACGATGTCAACAATGGCATTCCCTAAACATAAAACATCAAACATCATTCTTAGTATTACCTTTCACCCCAAAGTTTTATAACTTGGTTACTATAGGGGAGTTTTGCCTTGAATTTATAATTTGGTCAATAAATTATATAGTTTATTAACCTTAAATCTCTGATTATAATTATTATAATCCTATTTTAAACCTCTCAAGGCAGAATAGAATATTTTATTCAAAATGTTAGAAGCTTTTTTAAAAACACTGGTCTTTTTATCTGAGTATAAAAATCTAAAAGTTATTTTTGGATGTGTTTTAGGGTCTATCTTAGTTATATTTGTTCTTTATCTAGTTTTTTCTACTGTTTTAATTTCTATCCCTTTTACAGAAATTACCATTATAGACTTTTTAATTAAAATTTTGCTTGGATTAGGTGGATTAGTCACCACCTGGTTTATTTTTCCAATTTTTATTACATTTTTTATCAGCCTTTTTGTTGATAAAATTATTGATACAACCATAAAAGAATATTATCCCCATTTTTCAAATATATCTCAATCAAATTGGAAAGTTTTTATTGAATCTATTAAGTTTCTTCTTTTAACTTTATTAATTAATCTTATTTTATTGCCTTTTTATCTTCTGTTTATCTTTTTTCCACCGCTGGGTTTTTTATTTTTTTATTTGATTAATGGTTATCTTTTAAGTAAAGAATATTATAATCTTGTCGCTATGCGCTTTTTAACCTTTGAAGAAAGTGCTATTTTTTGGAAAAAAAATCGCTTTTATTTAATAGGTGATGGGATTTTAATGTCGTTCAGTTTTTATATTCCTATTCTTAATTTAATAACACCTGTGTTATTAGCTATTTATATGTTACATCGTTTTATTAATCTTGGACGATCTATTATAAAATAATAAAGAAAAACCAAGAAGAATATTGCCTATTTTATAGATTTATTTTAACCTCCTTTAATGGAATTAATTTAGACTATCTTTATTTAAGGAAAGTATTAAGGTATGTTTGGTAAAAAAAGAGAGCGTGATATGATAACAAAACCTGGCGCAGAATCTGCCCAATTACGTGAAACAAATGCTGAAGTAAAAACCTCGCGTTCTTTTGGACGTCCAGATATGAATGCCGGATCGCAATCTGGTAGAGGACCTGATATGCCAATGCCTCGTAGACTTCCCCCTGAAATAGCATCCCCTATGGCCCGTAGATCAGATTTACGTGGTGCCAATAACAGTGCTGATTCATCTGAAGGTAAACGATTAATTGTTGGACGTGATATTGTTCTAACTGGTGAAATCAGAGCCTGCCAAAAACTAGTTGTTGAAGGACGCGTTGAGGCATCACTCACAGATAGTAGAAGCATTGAAATTGCAGAATTTGGTGTTTTCAAAGGATCAGCCCAAATTGAAACAGCTGATATTAGTGGCCGATTTGAAGGCGATATCACTGTCCATGGACGTTTAACCATACGTTCTACGGGACGTATTGTTGGCTCTATTCATTATGCAGAATTAGAAGTAGAAAAAGGTGGAATTTTATCTGGTCAAATTGATATATTATCAGAAATGCACGAAGATGATATGCATGACCATGGTCATCAAAGAGCAACGGTTCATGCCACCATGATGGACCCAATGGATGAAGGCGACGAAGATCAAATTTGATCTTGTGATAGCAGAATTAATTTTATTAGTTTTAGTTGTTTTTAACCCGTTAACTTCAATTTTGGTCATTTATGATTAAAAAAAGCTATTTAAACCCAATCGTTTATTATGTTTTTATATTGGGGTTAACTTTGTTTCTTTCAGCATGTCAAGTAAATTGGGATAAAGTTTTAAGGGACCCTTATGCTGCAAAAAATAATGCAAATAAAACAACAGAAACAAAAAGAACTGTTTTTAAGCCTGAACCTAATACAACGCCATCATCTTCTATAGTTTCTACTAATAAATCTATAACGACACCACCTCTTGAAGATCCTCTTCCACCTGCTATTGCCTCAACAACATCCCAAGAGCCAAGTAAAGTAGAAACACCTACCGTAGAAACAAAAATAGATCCCACAAAAATTGAAGAGAAAATCCCAACAAAACCAACCGAACCTGTCCCTCTATCGCTGGCTTCTCTTTCCGAAAATCCGCAAAATATAATTGGTATTGATCAAGAAAAAGTTAAAAATCTTTTAGGTGAACCCTTTTTAGTTAAACGCGATCCTCCAGCCGAAGTATGGCAATATAAGAATGATCAATGTATTTTAGATCTTTTTTTATACGAACAATCAAGCATTTACCGCGTTTTATATATTGAAACACGTACCCCAAAAGCAGAAACTATTGCAGCTCCTATGTGTTTTAAATCCATATTTTCTAAAAAAGCTACAGGTTAGCTAATTTTTGGTCTTTAAAATAATCACATTCTTTATGAACAATACATTCAAAGCACAAAGGGTTACGAGCTTTACATACATAACGTCCATGAAGAATAAGCCAATGATGGGCATATTTTTTATAAATCTTGGGAACATTTCTCTCCAACATTTTTTCAACGGCTAAAGGTGTTGGGCCTGGTGCTAAACCTGTTCGATTGGCAACCCTGAAAACATGTGTATCTACGGCTATCGTTGGATGGTCAAAGGCAATATTTAAAACAACATTTGCCGTTTTTCGACCAACCCCTGGAAGGGTTTGCAAAATTTCTAAATTTTCTGGAACCTTGCCATCATATTGATCAACCAATATATGGCTTAATGCTATAACATTTTTGGCTTTCATATTATAAAGCCCAATAGTTTTTATATATTCTTTAAGCTTTTGTTCGCCAAGTTTAACCATATCATAAGGATTATCAATTTTTTTAAATAATTCCTGGGTTGCTTTATTAACACCTTTATCCGTCGCTTGAGCCGATAAAACTACAGCAATTAATAAAGTATAAGGATTGATATAATCAAGCTCACCTTTAGGTTTTGGATTAGCTAATGATAATTTTTTAAAAAAAACTTGGATCGTTTTTTTATCCATAACCGTACATTATAGATTAATTTATTCTTTTAATTCTTGCCAAAACTCTTTGACTTTTGTGAAAAAGCTTTCAGATTGCGGGTTATTCTTTTTACTTTTAACACTACCTTCTTCAAAAGATTTTAACAATTCTTGCTGTGCTTTTGTAAGATTAATAGGGGTTTCTACAAAAATTTCAACATACATATCTCCTCTATTATTTGATCTTAAAATGCTCATCCCCTTATGGCGTAATCTTAATTTTTGTCCTGTTTGAGTTCCTGCTGGGATATTAACTTTTGCCCTTGTTCCATCAATACAAGGGACATCTATTGTACCACCAAGACTAGCTGTTGTCATAGGAATAGGTATTTTACAAAAAATTGATGATTCTTCTCGTTCAAAAAAAGCATGAGGGGCTATCGTAATAAAAATATAAAGATCACCAGATGCTGTACCATGAAGACCTGCTTCCCCTTCACCTGAAAGGCGAATACGTGTTCCTTCTTCAACCCCTGCTGGGATAGAAACAGATAAAGTTTTTTCTTTGCGTTGACGACCCGATCCCTGACATGATTTACAAGGTTTTTCTATAACCCGCCCCGCCCCATTACATGTATGACATGTTCTTTCTATTGTAAAAAAGCCTTGGGTCGATCTTTGTTTTCCACTTCCTCTACATGTAGAACAGGTAATTGGCTGGGCACCTTTTTCCCCCCCTGTCCCATGACATGAATCACAGGCAACAGCTGTTGTTAAACGAATAGATGCTTTTTTGCCAGCAAATGCTTCTTCCAAGGTGATTTGCATATTGTACCGTAAATCAGCACCGCGTTGGTTAGCCTTGCGGCCCCCACCCATAAAATCGCCACCAAACATTTCATTAAAAATATCGGAAAAACCACCCGCGAAATCAAATCCACCTGCACCACGTCCCGCACCCATACCTCCATTTTCGAAAGCTGCATGGCCATATTGGTCATAGGCTGCTCTTTTTTGATCATCTTTTAAAATATCATAAGCTTCGCTGATTTCTTTAAATTTATGCTCTGCTGCTGCATTATCTTTATTACGATCTGGATGATATTGCATGGCCAATTTTCTATAGGCCTTTTTAATAGTCTCAGCGTCGGCTTTACGGTCAACGCCCAATGTTTGATAATAATCTGTTTTTGCCATATTTATTTATTCACTTAAAATAAAGGCTTTTGCAAGATATTTAATCTTGCAAAAGCTTTTTATATCTAACAAAGGTTAAATTAAAACTTAACCCATTTTTCCCTTACGTTTTTCATCAATCTCTTCGAAATCAGCATCAACCACACCTTCGTTATTAGACTTTGAAGATTCTGGGGTTTCAGATGATGATTCCTGTGGTGACCCTTCTTGGGCTTTATATAAAGCTTCACCAAGTTTAAGAGAAAGCTGGGTCAAATTATTTGTTTTTTCTTTAATTTGATCAACTTCTTCACCAGATAAACTTGTCTTTAAATCTGCAATGGCAGATTCAATTGATGATTTATCACTGTCAGAAACTTTATCTCCTGCTTCTTTCAACGATTTCTCTGTCGTGTGAATAAGAGATTCAGCTTGGTTTTTAGCTTCAACTAATTCACGGCGCTTTTTATCTTCACCCGCATGAGATTCAGCATCTTTAACCATCTTATTAATTTCATCTTCACTTAACCCACCAGATGCTTGAATACGAATTTGTTGCTCTTTACCTGTCGCTTTATCTTTCGCAGAGACATTGACCAACCCATTGGCATCAATATCGAACGTTACCTCAATCTGGGGGACACCACGCGGTGCTGATGTGATACCCACCAAATCAAATTGTCCCAAAAGCTTATTATCAACAGCCATTTCCCGTTCCCCTTGGAAAACCCTAATGGTAACGGCAGTTTGTCCATCTTCGGCCGTTGAAAAAACCTGGCTTTTCTTTGTAGGAATTGTGGTATTACGATCAATCAATCTTGTGAACACACCACCCAGAGTTTCAATTCCCAAAGATAAAGGTGTCACATCAAGCAATAATACATCTTTAACGTCACCTTTCAACACACCACCTTGAATAGCAGCACCCACCGCCACCACTTCATCAGGGTTAACCCCACGATGCGGTTCTTTGCCAAAAAAGCTTTTAACAGTTTCAATAATTTTTGGAACACGTGTCATACCACCCACGAGAATAACCTCGTTAATTTCGGATGCTTTTAATCCTGCATCTTTAAGGGCCATGCGGCATGGTTCAATTGTTCTTTGAATAAGATCATCAACCAATGATTCTAATTTTGCTCGGGTTAATTTAATATTCAAATGTTTTGGGCCATTTTGATCAGCTGTAATAAAGGGCAAATTAATTTCCGTCTGCATCGAGCTTGAAAGTTCTATTTTTGCTTTTTCTGCTGCTTCTTTCAAACGCTGTAAAGCCAAACGATCTTTTCTTAAATCAATACCGCTTTCTTTTTTAAATTCATCGGCCAAATAATCCATAATACGCGCATCAAAATCTTCACCACCTAAAAATGTATCACCATTGGTGGATTTTACTTCAAAAACGCCGTCCCCTATTTCAAGAACAGAAATATCAAACGTACCACCACCTAAATCATAGACAGCAATGATGCCATTTCCCTTTTTTTCTAAACCATAGGCAAGTGCAGCAGCAGTAGGTTCATTAATAATACGTAAAACTTCCAATCCTGCAATTTTACCTGCATCCTTGGTTGCTTGACGTTGGGAATCATTAAAATAAGCAGGAACTGTAATAACCGCCTGGCTTACTTTTTCACCTAAATAATTTTCTGCCGTTTCTTTCATTTTTTGAAGAATAAAAGCACTAATTTGGGATGGAGAATATTTGGTTCCCCGGCATTCAACCCACGCATCCCCATTATCACCAGGGACAATTTTATAAGGAACAAGATCTTTGTCCTTTTGGGTTATTTTATCGTCAAATCTGCGGCCAATTAATCTTTTAATTGCAAATAATGTGTTTTCAGGATTGGTTACAGCTTGGCGTTTTGCAGCCTGCCCCACAAGACGTTCCCCTGATTCGGTAAAGGCAACCATTGAGGGCGTTGTTCGCGCACCTTCAGCATTTTCTATAACCTTTGCCTCTCTCCCTTCCATGATTGCAATACATGAATTGGTTGTACCTAAATCTATACCAATAACTTTACTCATCTTTTACCCTCTTTTTTAGTCGAACTTGAAACCCTTAATTTCATCAAAGGTTTTTATATATATAATCTCTATATTTCCAATTTTAATAGAAAGCCCAATAACTTAATTAAGTTTTATAAAAAATTGCGTAGAGATTTACAAAATGTGATATAGGAAGAACAAAAATTTATACAAGAACTTGTAACCCAAATTTTTACCCTAGTTGATAGAAACCTAATTTTAAGGCAAAATCAAGCAAGAATTACTATAATTTTTTGACGTTATTAAAGGAAATCCCATTGCTTTATGATGATACACTAAAACCTTTAGAAAAAATTTATGCTTCCATGAAAGGCACCATGCTAAGTGATATTGCCATTGGCGTTGGTTTTTTTATTGTGGGAAAATATATAACCCATTCCCCTGTATTAAGTTATTTAGGTCTTGGTTTCGCTTTTATTGCTTTAATTTTATCCGGGATTTTTCACTGGTTAAGTTTACGAGAAATTAAACGAAAGCAAGCCAGAAAAGCAAATATCGCTTAATTTGATGATTATCTCTGCCAGCTATCGCACAGATATTCCAGCTTTTCATGGGAAATGGTTTAACCGTCAATTCCAGCAAGGGCATTGTTGGGTTCATAATCCTTATAATAATAAACCCTATTATGTTTCGCTAAATCCCCAAGATATTGATGTTTTTGTCTTTTGGACACGGAATCCTAAACCCTTTTTAGAGTCACTTGTGAAGGTTAAAAATCTTAAGCTTCCCTTTATAATACAATGGACCATCACCAATTATCCCAAAGAACTTGAAAAATCCGT
>JAIBAD010000040.1 GCA_019695395.1 Alphaproteobacteria bacterium | reverse complement strand
GGCGCATACGCTTTTTACCCTCTTTCTGCTTTTCCAGCAGTTTGCGTTTACGGGTGATATCACCGCCATAACATTTGGCGGTCACATCTTTGCGGAGCGCCGATATAGTTTCACGCGCAATAACCTTGCCCCCAATCGCGGCTTGGATTGCAATTTTGAAAAGTTGTTTTGGGATTAATTCTTTTAATCGTTCGCAAAGATCGCGCCCCCTGGTTTCTGCTTTGGATCGGTGCACAATACATCCCAACGCATCGACCGCTTCGCCATTCACCAGAATGGATAATTTTACCAAATCACCCTCACGGTGATCATCAACCTGATAATCAAAACTGGCGTAACCACGACTGACGGATTTAAGACGATCATAAAAATCAAACACAACCTCGTTCAAGGGTAATCTGTACACAATCATGGCCCTCGTTCCCGCATAGGTTAAATCAATTTGCTCACCCCGCCTGTCTTCGCACAATTTTAAAATAGCGCCAAGATAATCGGATGGTACCAAAATCGTGGCTTTGATCCAGGGTTCCTCGATGAAATCGATATTCATAACCTCGGGCATGTCGGCGGGATTATGCAGCAGGATCACCGATTTATCTTTCATATGAATGCGATAAACCACGCTGGGTGCTGTCGTAATCAGGTTTAAATTATATTCACGTTCCAACCGTTCTTGGATAATTTCCAAATGCAATAGACCCAAAAACCCACAACGAAACCCAAAGCCAAGGGCAGCTGACGTCTCAGCCTCGTACTGAAAACTGGCATCATTAAGCCGAAGTTTGGCCAAACTATCCCGCAATTGTTCGTAATCGGCCGCATCAATCGGGAAAAGCCCACAAAATACGACGGGCACGCTGGGTTTAAAGCCGGGCAAGGGTTCGCTTGCCAATCGTTTTTCATCGGTGATGGTATCCCCCACCTGGCAATCGGCAACAGCTTTGATCCCCGCGGTGATAAAGCCAATTTCGCCTGGATTTAATACACCCGTTAATTCAGGTTTGGGACGGAATACACCCACACGCTCAACCTCATAGGTTGACGCGGTTGCCATCATGCGGATTTTCATGCCCTTTTTCAGAACACCATCTTTGACCCGTAATAAAATCACCACACCAAGATATGCATCATACCAGCTATCCACCAATAATGCCTTTAAGGTTTCACCCGGATTGGTTGTAGGTGCAGGTAATTTTTTAACCAATGCTTCTAACACATGGTCGATATTCAATCCCGTTTTGGCCGAAATTAAAACGGCATCAGACGCGTCCAAACCAATGACATCTTCAATCTGCTGTTTAACCTTATCGGGGTCAGCTGCTGGTAAATCAACCTTGTTCAGCACGGGAATAATTTCATGATGATTATCCAAAGCCTGATATACGTTGGCAAGGGTTTGCGCTTCCACTCCCTGGCTTGCATCAACGACCAACAATGATCCTTCACACGCAGCTAGGCTTCGGCTTACCTCATAGGCAAAATCGACATGGCCTGGCGTATCCATAAGATTAAGTTGGTACGTAATCCCATCACTTGCTTTATAAATAAGACGAACCGTTTGCGCCTTAATCGTGATGCCGCGTTCGCGTTCAATATCCATCGAATCCAAAATCTGGGACCGCATTTCGCGTTCGGTCAAAGCCCCACAATATTCGATCAACCGGTCAGCAAGCGTGGATTTCCCGTGATCAATATGGGCAATGATGGAAAAATTACGTATATGGGCAAGATCTGTCATGTTATATATGTACCATTCTTTTTATCGCAAAACAGCCCCTGTTTTTTCTTGAACCTTGGCAATTATTTTTTTGCATACATCTTGGATTTCCTGATCCACCAATGTTTTTTGATCGGATTGAATGGTAACCGAAAAGGCCAAGGATTTTTTGCCCTCTGGCAAATGGGGGCCACTATAGACATCAAAAATATCTATATTTTTTATCAATTTTTTATCAACCGTATTAATCGCTTGAACAATTTGCCCGGCCTCAATCATATGATCGACGACAAAAGCAAAATCCCGTTCAACCGCCTGATATGGCGATTGAACTAGGGGCGTTTTTTTATCTTTGTAATTATAGGGTATGTTATCCACAAAAATTTCGGCTAATACAATCGGTGTATCAGCACAATCAAAATCCCGGGCAAGTGCTGGATGCAATGCCCCAAAATATCCCAAGGATTTATTCCCCATCAACAATTCAGCAGATTGATAGGGATGATACCAAGATGGTAATGTCTTGGTTGAAAGTTGCAATTGTTCCAAATCAAGTCTGTAAAGTTTTAACAATGTTTTCACATCAGCCTTTATATCATAGACATCAATGGGTCTTTCGGCATCAAGCCAATTTTTATTATGTTTTTTACCCGCACGCAAAAGAGTGGCAATTGTTTTTTGCCCTGTGGCCGTATTATCATAAAACACAGGGCCAATTTCAAATAGCCCCAAATTTTTATGTCCATAATCCTGATTTTTAAGAGCAGCTTTTAATAAATTGGGAATGATCGATGGACGCATGACAGCTAAATCCGCACTGATGGGATTAAGCAAGGGCAGAGAGGTAGCCCCCTTATGGGTAAATTTTTCTGCAACATTTTGGGCCATAAAGGAATAAGTTATGGCTTCCGCTAAACCACGTCCGGCAAGGGTACGTTTTACCGTATGTAGATGTGTTTGCTTATGCTGGAGAGATGATGGTTTTTGGGTGCTATCAACCGGCAAAGGTGTGGCGGGGATATTGTCATATCCATAGAAACGGGCAATTTCTTCAACCAAATCAATTTCCTCAATCAAATCCAAACGCCAGGATGGCGGTGTTACCACAAAATCACCCTTATCTTTTTGGGATACAACACATCCTAATTTTTCTAATAAGAATGTGATATAATCATTCTTAATTTCAACACCCAGCAATTTCTGGACACGGTCACAGCACATATTTATCGATTGGGGTAAGGGTGGAATGGTACCGGATACAACAACATCGCTGGCCTCCCCCCCACAAATATCAAGAATTAATTGGCTGGCGGCATCTATACCCCATAAAATGGATTGGGGATCAATGCCCCGTTCAAAACGAAATCTTGCCTCGCTATGAATACCAAGATGACGTCCAGTTTTAGCAATCGAGATGGGATCGAAAAGCGCAACTTCAAGAAAAATATTGGTGGTATTTTCTTGGCATCCAGAATGAAGCCCACCCATAATCCCAGCAATTGATTGAACGCCTTTATCATCAGCAATCACCAACATACTAGAATCAAGATCATAGATTTTATTGTCCAACGCCGCTAGTTTTTCACCTGTCTTTGCCATACGCATAGTTAAAGATCCAGTAAGTTTGTCAGCATCAAACACGTGCAAGGGACGACCAAGATCCAGGGTTAAATAATTGGTAATATCAACTAACGCCGAAATGGATTTGTGTCCAACCGATTCCAAAGCCTGGGCAAGCCATTTGGGGCTTTTACCATTTTTAACATTTTTAAAATAACGACCAACCACCACAGGACATGCTTTTCCCGCCATGCCCTTTTCATGTTTCCAAGAAATGGGGCTGTGATCAAATGATTTAACCGGCTTAATGGATAAAGGTTTAAGCTTTCCAACATCTGCCACTGCCAAATCGCGGGCAATACCATAAACGCTTAAAGCATCCGCACGATTGGGCGTAACAGCAACATCAAAAACCGGGTCATTTAAATTAAGATAATCCACAATTTTATAACCCACCGGTGCGTCCATTGGTAATTCCATAATACCATCATCTTCTTGGCCCAAACCCAATTCACGGGCAGAACACAACATACCTTCAGACGGGGTGCCACGGATCACGGCCTTTTTCAAGGTTATATCCAAGCCCGGCACATAGGTTCCAACAGAAGCAAACACAACCTTAATCCCTGCCCTCGCATTGGGGGCACCACACACAACCTTAATCGTTTGACCATAATCAACCGTACATATTTTTAACCGATCCGCTTGGGGGTGCGGTTCTGTTTCCTTAATTTCAGCAATAACAAAGGAGGAAAGTTGATCCCCCAGATTTTTAACCGATTCAACCTCTAACCCAATTTGGGTCAAGCGATTAGAAAGATCAGAAATAGATACAGATGTATCAAGATGTTTTTGAAGCCAAGAATAGGTAAATTTCATATCACACCATTCCTATATCGGTGATCGCTGATAGGGTGAAAACCCATAATGCTGGAGCCATCCCCAATCTGCTTCAAAAAAGGTACGAAGATCGGGTATCCCGTATTTCAGCATGGCAATACGTTCAATCCCCATACCAAAGGCAAACCCTTGGTAAATTTCGGGATCAATCCCGCAATTTTTTAACACATTGGGGTGGACCATACCGCATCCCAATATTTCGAGCCAACTGTCACCCACACCCAATTCAATACGGTCTGGATGGCGGGTGCATTTTATATCAACCTCCGCCGAGGGTTCGGTGAAGGGGAAAAAGCTTGGACGCAGACGTATGGCTTGGTCATCAATGCCAAAAAATTTCCAGCAAAATTGATGCAAACAATTTTTCAAATGCCCCATATGGATATCTTTATCGATATATAATCCTTCGACCTGGTGGAACATGGGGGTGTGCGTCATATCGGAATCCGAACGATAGGTTCGACCCGGTGCAATGATACGAATGGGGGCACCCTTTTCCTTCATGCTGCGGATTTGGACAGTAGATGTGTGCGTGCGTAACAGCAATTTTGTACCGGGTGCTTTTTCCGGAAAATAAAAGGTATCATGCATATCACGTGCCGGATGGCCAGCTGGGAAATTTAACGCTGTAAAATTATGAAAATCATCCTCGATATCTGGGCCCTCCGCCAGATCAAAACCCATACCACCAAATATGGTCATGATTTCTTCAATCGTTTGGGTGATGGGATGAATGCGGCCATCATTTTCGGGACGCACTGGCAAGGTTAAATCTTTTTTATCCGCAACAAGCTTAGCATCCAAAGCCTGCTTTTCTAAAATTTCTTTTTTGTCTTGATAGGCTTTATACAGATTGTCTTTAATTTCATTAAAACGTTGACCTACCTGTTTTCTGTGTTCAACAGGAAAGGTTGGGATTTTTTTAACAAGCTGCGTAATCGCACCATTTTGAACAAAAAGATCAAGGCGGATTTTTTCTAAGTCTTCCAATTGGTCTATTTGTGTAATTTTCTTTAAATATTCATCTTTAATGGCAGCAGGATCATTATCAATCGTTTCAATAATAATCTGGTCTATATTTGTCATTTAATAATCCCAATCCCCAAGGATAAGAAAAACAGAGAAATTGTTTTAAAACAATTTCTCTATCTTACGGATAAAAATTCTTCTTTAAAAGAAATTCTTTGAAAAACCCAGAATTAAACACCAGAATCAAATCATTGTTCAATCTTGGATAATTATTGATGACCCAGATCTATTTATGACCTAGAGCTTTTTTGGCGTGCCCCACCAATTCTTTAAAGGAATTTGGTTCATGAAAGGCAAGATCGGCCAAAACCTTACGGTCCAAATTGATATTGGCCACTTTCATCCCATGAATAAATTGGGAATAGGTCAATCCATGTTCACGCACCCCGGCATTAATCCGTTGAATCCAAAGACCACGAAAATCACGCTTTTTATTGCGTCTGTCGCGGTACGCATATTGCAAACCCTTTTCAACTTTTTCAATTGCGATACGAAAATTGGTCGATGCCCGGCCACGATAGCCAGAGGCCATATCGATAATTTTTTTATGTCTTGCGTGGGTGGTAACCCCGCGTTTTACACGTGCCATGTTACACCTTTATCCGTTAGGGAGAAAAAATTTAATAACGTTCTTTGCATCCGAATCATGCATAACCTCGGCACGACGATGTTGACGTTTCATTTTTTTGGGACGGCTGATTTGCCGATGGCGACGTTGCGATGGGCCAGTTTTAACCTTACCGCTCGCAGTAAGTTTAAAGCGCTTTTTAGCACTACTTTTCGTTTTCATTTTGGGCATTTTTTAAATCCTTTATTTAAATAAGTCGACGGGATGGGCATACCCATATGTCAGGCCGTACCGTCATGAATGGTTGTTTATAACGATTTATCACATAAAAGGCAAGTTTTAATAAAAAATTTTTAGCCAAAATCGTTAAACCCAAACCTGATCAACCTATGGGGTTTCCATTAGATAAAAAATCATATCTATAGGTGGGCATATTATATTTTGTTGGGTCAATGTTGCCTGCACTTGGCCACGAATCAATGAACAATGATGCCAAAAATGGTGAAGACATATTTCTTTTGAAAAACTATAGTCATTTCCATTCTGCATTTTAAAGTTAGAAAATTGATCTAATTTGGGTTCATCTTTTACATAATTAATCCAAAACTGATCAAATTTTTCAAGCTCTGTGAGGGTAGATTCCAAATCCTCATGAAAAATTGTATTAAGCGCAGATGGCAAAGAACCAAAACCAGTAATCCGATATTGCCATAATTGATTGGCCGCTATCAGATGATTCAGGGTACCATGCAAAGAATGATAAGAAAGCCCGAAATTTTTAAAATATAGATCTTGGGCTAAATCTTGCAGAGTTTTAAATAATTTTTGATTAGCCCAAGATTGGTAATGGGCAAGTGTTAGGGTGGTATTTTTATTCATATTATAAAGCCCGATAAGATTAATAAAACCAAGGTTATATTATTCTATAGTTTTATATATATTTTAGGGAATAATCCCTTCTTTTTTTGCAAAGAATGATTAAATTTAAAAAAGCAACGAGCTTTGTGTTACATTATGGCGCCGCATTATGGTCTCACATAGGGATTAACACTAATTGATGGTTCATAAAAATATTTACCTATGATATAAAGAAATGATTATGGCAAAATTATTACCAATTATCACCGCACCTGATGAACGATTGAAAAAAATCGCCAAACCCGTTGAAAGGGTCGATGCATCTATTGCAGGGTTAATGGATGATATGCTGTATACCATGTACCATACACATGGTATTGGTCTGGCGGCACCCCAAATTGGCCGACTTCAACGTATTATTGTGGTTGATGTGGCGATGGAAGATCAACCTTCAAAACCCTATAAAATGGTCAATCCGGTTATTATATCAAGATCTGACGAACAAGCCACCTATACGGAAGGTTGTTTATCCCTACCCGATCAATATGGCGATATCACAAGACCCCAAAAAATCACTGTTCAATATAGTGATGCCCAAAATCAAATCCAAAAATTAGAAGCAGATGGGCTTTTATCTATTTGTATCCAACATGAAATTGACCATTTGGATGGTGTTTTATTTGTTGACCGTTTATCAAAATTAAGACGCGATATGATTTTACGAAAATTACGTAAAATCAAAAATTACGAATCCTCAGATATGACCTCTCCTGTCCTGTAGGTTTTAACGTGAATAAAAAATTACGCGTTGCTTTTATGGGATCCCCTATTTTTGCGGTTGCAACCTTAAATGGATTGGTTGATGCAGGCTATGATATCCCTGCTGTTTATTGTCAAAATCCAAAGCCTGTGGGACGTGGACAAAAATTGCACCCATGCCCCGTACATGCGGCGGCTTTAGATCATAATATTCCTGTATTTCATCCGACCAGTTTAAAAGATCCCCAAATTTATGAAGATTTTTTAAAACTAAATCCCGATGTGGTGGTGGTTGCAGCATATGGTCATCTTATTCCGGAAAATATGTTAAAAATACCACCGCATGGATTTTTAAATGTGCATGCATCTTTGCTTCCGCGTTGGCGAGGGGCCGCCCCCATTAATCGCGCCATTTTGGCAGGGGACAATGAAACAGGTATTTCCATTATGAAAATGGAAAAAGGACTTGATACAGGTGACGTATCACTTGTTCAGGTAACACCCATTTATCCAACCGATACATTTTTATCCCTTCATGATAGATTAGCAATTATGGGTAAAGATTTAACCCTGGATGCCTTAACATTATTGGCAAAAAATCAATTAACCTTCACCCCCCAACCATCGGACGGTATCACCTATGCCCCTAAATTAAACCGAAGAGAGGGTGAAATTAATTGGCATCATGATGCTCAATATTTGGAAAGGCAAATTCGTGCGTTTTATCCCTGGCCTGGCAGTTGGTTTTCTTATGGCCAAGATCATATTATTATTCACGAAGCCAAAGTTGGATCAAAGGTGGAAGGCACAGTTGGCACTATAATAAATAATGGCAAAGACATTATTTGCGGGAATGGTTATAGTTTAGAATTAATTAAAGTTCAAAAATCCGGCAAACAACCCATGTCCATTGATGATTTTTTGCGTGGGTATCCCAATTTCAAAAATCTTGTTCTGGTATGACCCGCTTTAAATCCATTGTCGAATATAAGGGGACAGATTTTGTGGGATGGCAAAGACAGGATAATGGTCTATCTATCCAAGAATTAATTGAAGGGGCCATTCAAAAAATGGCCCAAGAAACAGTTGTTGTTCATGCAGCCGGAAGAACAGATGCTGGTGTCCATGCGATGGGCCAAGTTATCAGTTTTGATTTAAATAAAAATTTATCGCCTCTGCAAATTACCGATGCAATTAATTTTTATTTACGTCCCCATCCCATTGCCATTCTATCAACCGAAAAAGCAGATGATGATTTTCACGCAAGGTTTAGCGCCAAGAGTAGAATTTATATATATCAAATCATCAATCGACGCTCCCACTTAACCTTGGACCAAGATTTAGCATGGTTTATCAGCAAACCTTTGGTACTTGAACCCATGCAACATGCCGCCAATATGTTGTGTGGTAAACATGATTTTACAAGTTTCAGATCATCCCAATGTCAAGCCGCCAGCCCTTTAAAAACATTAACCAGTATTCATATAAATCAAGACCAAGACAAAATAAGCGTTCAGGTTGAAGCCCCATCTTTTTTGCACCACCAAGTACGCAATATTGTTGGCACGTTAAAATTAATTGGGCTTGGTTATTGGCCACCTGAAAAAATGTTGGCCATTTTAAATGCCAAGGATCGCGCCGCCGCAGGGCCAACCGCACCCCCAATTGGTTTATATTTCTATAAGGTTTTATATTAAATTACTTCATGGCACCCTACGTATAATTGAACAAATGAGACCAAAAAATTATTTTATTTTTAAGCCACCTTTTTCCTGCCCATAAACCCATCAGATCTGTGGGATGGGGCAAGATTTGTTTTTGAATTAACCTTTTGAGTTTGATTTGGTTTTAAGGCAAGATTATGTTTGGTTAAATCTTGTTCTTTTAATTCTTCTTGGACAATTGGCATGGATAAAGAAGATAAATTTTTCTTATCCAAATTTGAACGTTGTTTTAAAAGATAGGTTAATGCCATTTTTCTTTTGGTGAGTTGATGACGTTCATAGGCCATATTTTCCTTGGAATCTGTGGATATTTCGGATGATCCGCGAAGTGATTGATTAACAAGATTATGGGCTTGCACATCACATGCTGTTTTATACAGTTTTTGAAATTCCGGATTATGGGTAAGCCATGAAAGAAGGGTGGGAAGCGAAAATAACGCATCTTTCCCCTCATGACAGATATCTGTGATTAAATGACCCTGGATTAATTTGGTACAAAAGATTAAAGCCTGGTCGTGATTATAAGGTGGAATTTCATAAGTCATAAGAATTTCCTTTCATTTAAACAATAAATTAGCCAATAAAAAACCCCGCATTTTTTTGCAAAATGCGGGGTTGATATAATAATATTAATTATGGCACATAATATACCATATTTTTTATAATGTCAAGAAAAATCGATCAAATTTTAATTAAGCTTCTTTATTATCTTTGATAATTTCTGACATTGAATCAATTTCATTAAAAAAAAGAGGGTATTGCGAAGTTTCAGAGGGTACAGGTATATCTACAAGTCGCACTGTTTTAATATTCACTTCTTTTGCATGAATATGAATATCATCATCATCAGAATATATCACTTTAGCACCGTGTATTTTTGCTATAGATACGATCTGACGATCATATTTTACTTTTGCCCATGTAGAATTTACATTCCCACGTTTATCTCCACCATCAATAGCTTTTCGTATAATGGCAGCAACTTCAACAGCAGCTAAAGTATCAAAAGGTTTTATTTGAAATACAGGGCTCTTCTGAAATATATTTAAACAAGATTGAATATCATCTCCTGCACGTACTAATACTTCACTTAAAGCAGGCGCAGGAATAATGATTTTACTTTTTTCTCTTTCTAGTTCTTGGATAAGTGAAAAAATTCTATGCCTCGCATGCTCAACAGGATTGCCTGTAGTATGATCGATAGGCGGCGTTACCTCAGAACCCGTTAGTAAAATCATTATAGTAGCATCAAAAACTACCACTTAATGAGCCTTATTATTTTCATTACGAAGTTCCAAAAGTTCATGTAACGCATTACTTCCCCATTCTCCTCGTAATGTACGTAATTCAAATACAGATTTAGAAAGAGAAATATTTTCTAACACTTCAAAATTATCTATATCAAAGCGAAATAGATTCCATTCCCCATCAGAATTTCGGTTCCATTTTCCAATTCCAAAAAGGCGTACAGGCTCGAATAAATGTTTTCCCAAAACTTTTGCAATTTCACGTTTGGCATAACATCCACTGATCTCTTTTCCTTCTATATCCAAAAGAATAGGAACATCTTCTTTTTTACCACCAACACGAATTACTTCACCACTAATTTCTCCTTGTTGACGAACAGACATGATTTGTTGTCCTTTTTCTTGTGTACCAGGAAAACGTATAATTTCTGCATTATTACTTTCTAATAAAACTCCAGTAGTATTATCTTCTTTTAGCATATCATTAATGCATTTATAGGCTTGCATTACACTTATTTGTGCATCTCCACGCTTTATTGCCTCGGTACGAGCACGTACTTTTGGTAATGCTACAGAATCTATCTTTTGTACTATTACGGTACTTCCAGCTTCCAAACGCATAAAATGAACATATGGATTTTCACCCAAAAGTTTAGAAAGCTCCATAAGATATTCTGCTAACCTATCCATAGGTAAAGTATCAGGCGTATAAGCGTCAATTTTAAATTTATATTCTTGCGGTTCCATTTTTAAACTTCATTATTTTTATAAAGACTTACTTTTATATAATAACAATATATTATATAATATTAAACCCTATATATTTATTAATAAATTTTAAGCTAATACTAAAAGCAGTAAGTTTTATGTAATTTAATATAGTTTTAATTTGATAAATGGGTGGAAATGGGTGTATTATTGGGTGTATGATTACAACAGACACCCTACATATCACCCAAGATATTCTAAATTTGATTGCTGAAATTGATGAATTCAAAGGTGCGTGGCGCGCCCTTGGAACCTTGGCACCTGAACGTTTATCTGCCTTACGACATGTTGCCACGATTGAAAGTGTGGGGTCATCAACCCGGATTGAAGGCAGTAAGTTGTCAGATAAGGAGGTCGAACGTTTATTATCCAATATTCAAATCAATTCTTTTGATACACGGGATGAACAAGAGGTAGCAGGGTACGCCCAAACCATGGAAATGGTTTTTCAATCATGGGTTAATATTACAATAACCGAAAACCATATCAAACAGCTGCACCGTGATTTATTGAAATATAGCAGCCGGGATGATCATCATCGTGGCCAATATAAAACCCATACCAACAATGTGGTAGCCTTTGATGAAAATGGGCATCAAATTGGTATTATTTTTGAAACAGCAACACCTTTTGATACACCCCATTTAATGAAAGAGCTCGTTATCTTTACCAACAAAGCGTTTGAGGATAAAAAACTTCACCCCTTATTGATTATTGGAATTTTTACTGTGGTCTTTCTAGGCATCCATCCTTTTCAAGATGGGAATGGCCGGTTGAGCCGTATTTTAACCACGCTGCTTTTACTGCGCTCTGGTTACACATATGCCCCTTATAGCTCATTGGAAAGTGTGATTGAACAAAGTAAAGATGCCTATTATCTAGCCCTTCGTCAAACTCAACAATCAATTCGAACCGATGCCCCAAATTGGCAACCTTGGATTGTTTTCTTTTTGCAAGCTCTCCAACAACAAGTAAAACGTTTAGCCCAAAAAGTTGAACGCGAGAAAATTGTCTTATCATCGCTTCCAGAATTATCGGTCCAAATCCTGGACCATGTTCGTCATCATGGCCGTGTTACAATTGGGGATATGGTCAAATTGACGGGGGTCAGCCGTAATACATTAAAAGAGCATTTTCGATTGCTGACCGAAAAAAATTACCTTGCCCTTCATGGAAGTGGCAGAGGTGCATGGTATACACTTCTGTAATCTTCTATAATTTTGTATCTAAATCCAACAGGCTGTGGGTAAAAAGATCTGCATCAAAGGGGCGCAGATCGTCAAATTTCTCCCCCACCCCGATTGCGTAAATGGGCAATTGAAATTTTTCGGCTAATGCCACCACAATCCCACCTTTGGCCGTCCCATCAAGCTTGGTGATAATCAATCCGCTTAAAGGCACAATTTCTTTAAACGTTTCGATTTGGACAATAGCATTTTGGCCCAGTGTTGCATCAAGGACCAAGATAACATAATGGGGTAAAGTTGGGTCAATTTTTTTTACAACACGTTCAATCTTTTTTAATTCATCCATCAAATGCGATTTGTTATGAAGTCTACCGGCCGTATCAAGTAACAAAATATCCATATTATCTTTTTGGGCTTGTTGATAAGCATCAAAGGCCAAAGCAGCTGGGTCATTTTTTTCTGAGCCTATTATCACGGGCACATTAATGCGCTTTCCCCATATTTGTAATTGTTCAACCGCAGCCGCACGGAATGTATCGCCCGCAGCAAACATAACTTTATGCCCAATTTGTTGATAGAAAGATCCCAATTTCCCAACAGTTGTTGTTTTACCCCCGCCATTAATCCCCACAATCATTATAAGCTGGGGTAAAGTTATATTCGATAATGAAGATGATGATAAGGGCAATGGTTGCTCCACAGGCATTAAAATCCTTTTAATTTCATCCGCTAAAATTTCTTTCACCATATGGGCATCAAAATTCTTATCAATTCTTTTTTTTCTTATTTGATCAATGCAGTGACCAGCAATCTTGGGGCCAAAATCAGCCATGAGAAGCAATTCTTCCAAATCATCTAATGTTTGGGCATCTGGTTTCTTTTTGGTAAAAATATCAACCATACCAGTGGTTAATCGATCCGAACTTTTCTTTAACCCCTGTCCTATTTTCTTAAACCACCCAATTTTTTCGTCAGACATACTACCAGCTCTCTTTAAATCAAATATGCTTCCAAATGGGTTGAGGTATGACCCGCAACCAATACCTTTATGATATCACCTAGGGTGATATTTTTTATTTCTGCTTTATCATTTTTAATTAGTTGACCATTTTTCATTAACCGAACCGGGGCAAAATGCTGGCTATAACCCAAAAAGAATTCTGTATTTTCTTGGTCAATGAGAACATCAAGAATTTTATTTTTTTGTTCAACAAAAAAATCATGGCGTCTTTTATCCCCATAGCTACGTAATCTTTGCGCCCTTTCTTTACAAATTGATTTAGCCAGTTGGGGCATTTTCGAAGCTGGTGTACCAGCCCGCGCGGAAAAAGGAAATACATGCAAAAATGTCAAATCACATTCATGCACAAGATCCAACGTATGCTGAAACATTTCTTCGGTTTCGGTTGGAAAGCCAGCAATAAAATCTGCACCCAAAACGATATCAGGGCGCATTTTCTTTATCATTTTACAAAAATCAATGGCCTGGGCACATGTATGGCGACGCTTCATTCTTTTTAAAATTAAATCATCACCGGCCTGCAAGCTTAAATGAAGATGGGGCATCAGCCGTGGATCGGATTGGATTACATCCAATAGATCATCATCTATTTCTGCCACATCCAGGGATGAAAGGCGAAGCCTTGGTAAATCTGGTACACTCTCCAACAATTTTTTTACCATCATACCCAAGGTTAAATTTTCATGCCGATATGACGTAAGGTCCACTCCTGTTAAAATAATTTCTTTAATTCCATGGTCTATTAACAATCGTGCTTCTGCCACAATGGTTGATACATCAACACTACGGCTATTACCACGACCAAAGGGAATGATACAAAAGGTACATCGGTGATCACACCCTTGTTGAATTTGTAAAAATGCCCTGCTTTTACTATCAAAATTTTTAACCAATTCCCCATTATTTACATGACCTATCAGATGTCCTGCGGTTTCTTCTAGGGTCATAATATCACCCACCAGAACCTTGGGTGTATTTTGATCCATAGGGGTTGCCATAGAGATTAATTGCCGCGAAAGTTTTTGAAAATTTTCAAATACAAGTTTTTCTTGGTTACCCAAAACATGATCAACCTCGATCATTTTTTCAAAAGCATCCGGATTAATTTGGGCCGCACATCCTGTCACCACAATACGATGCTGTGGGTTTTCCCGCCTGGCTTTGCGAATAGCCTGGCGTAATTGCCGTTCGGCTTCGGCTGTTACTGCGCAACTGTTAAAAACAATTACGTCATCAAGACCGGCCTTTGTCACATGCGACTTAATAATTTCTGTTTCATAGCTATTAAGTCTGCATCCAAAGGTTATGACATCTGCTTTATTGGTCATGGTTTTTCACGTACCACTTTCTACCTATTCCATCGTAAAAATATTTCTTTTAATCTTTTCTTCTTATATCGTTCAATTATAAAATACATGTCAGTCTATTAATTCAAAGGTTTTTTTACGTGCGTATTACGATCACATCTATTGGCAAATGGAAAAAAGGGCCAGAAAAAAACCTTTTTGACCATTATTGTCAGCGAATTCGATGGCCTTTGGATCTTATTGAAATTGATGAAAGACAGGTAAACGCCACAAAAAATCTTAAAAAAGATGCGCTTCTAGAATTTTATGACATTAAAAATGATTCGGCGCGACACCATATTATTTTAGATGAACAGGGTATTTTATTAAAAAGTGGGGATTTGGCAAAAAAAATTGAACATTGGCAAAATTCTAGTATTAAGCAGTTAAAGTTTTTTATTGGCGGAAGTGATGGACATAACCCTATCCTTTATGATCATGCTGATCTTCTTTTATCCTTAGGACCCATGACATGGCCCCATTTATTGACGCGCGGGCTTTTGGTTGAACAGCTTTATCGAAGTCAGCAAATTATTGCGAACCACCCTTATCATCGTTATTAATAGATTATGACCACATTTGATACAAAAAAACCTGTTCTTCTGTGCATCCTTGATGGATGGGGATATAGTCCCATATCCAAGAATAATGCCATTCACCAAGCCCACAAACCTTGGTTCGATAAATTTTTAAAAGAATATCCCCATAGTTTAATCGAAGCATCAGAGCTCCATGTGGGCCTCCCCCATGGTCAAATGGGTAATTCTGAAGTAGGACACACAACCATTGGGGCAGGCCGTATTATGATGCAGGATCTGGTTCGCATTGATCACGCGATTGATCAGCATCTTCTTGAAAAAAATCCAACCCTCCTTAATTTTATTGAAGAGTTAAAAAAGAAAAAAGGTGATTGTCATTTAATGGGTCTTTTATCTCCAGGGGGTGTTCATTCCCATCAAACGCATATTTTTCATTTGGCCAAAATTATTGCAAGCCATCATATTCAAGTTTATCTTCATCTTTTTTTAGATGGCAGAGATACCCCACCTTCGAGTGCCAAAGAATATATCAGCGATTTTTTAAATTTAATTCAATCTATTCCAAATCTTAAAATTGCTACTTTAATTGGCAGATATTATGCCATGGACCGCGATAAACGGTGGGAACGTACAACCCTTGCTTATGAATGTATGGTAAAAGCCCAAGGGATTAAATCCCACAATCCTCTTTATGCTCTTGATCAAGCTTATGCCCGCGGGGAAACAGATGAATTCATTGAACCTATTGTGATTGATGATTATAAAGGCATGAAAGATCATGATGGTCTTATTATGGCCAATTTCAGAGCCGATCGTGTCCGCCAAATTTTACAAGCTTTGTTAGATCCAAATTTTGTATCGTTTCAAAGACCAGTTCAGATTAAATTTTCTGGGGCGGTTGGTATGTGTGATTATGGAACAGGCCTGTCCCCTTTCATGACAACCTTGTTCCCAACGGAAACAATTCAAAATGGGTTGGGGGACGTTATTGCTAAAGCAGGATTAAAGCAACTACGCATTGCCGAAACCGAAAAATACGCGCATGTCACATTTTTCTTGAATGGGGGAAATGAAGATCCAGTCCCAGGCGAGGAACGTATTTTAATCCCATCCCCTAAGGTTGCAACCTATGATTTACAACCTGAAATGTCGGCTTATCTTGTGACCAATAAATTGGTTGATGCCATAATGCAAAATAAATTTGATTTTATTGTGGTTAATTATGCCAATGCAGATATGGTTGGACATTCTGGTGATTTAAAAGCATCTATCAAAGCTATCGAAGCTTTAGATCAATGTTTGGGACAATTATATAATGCCCTTCAACATACAAATGGGACAATGATTATCACAGCTGATCATGGAAATGCTGAAACAATGTGTGATGAAGGGACCCATCAACCTCATACAGCACATACACTTAACCCTGTTCCTTTTATTTTGGTGCGTGGTCCCCAACATGCCAAAGTGCATAATGGTAATCTATCAGATATTGCCCCCACAATCTTATCTTTATTAAATTTAAAAAAACCATTAGAAATGACGGGACATTCTTTAATTTATTTTGATATTTAAATGATCTAAAATATTTTATGAAAAAATCACTTTTATTTTTTGCCTATATTCTTTGTTTATTTTGGGCTTTTTATTATGTGCCAAGTTGGGGTCAAGAGACATCATCACCATCCCCCCAATCCTTGGACAATGCCCTCCAAGAGATGCGCAATCTA
>JAIBAD010000039.1 GCA_019695395.1 Alphaproteobacteria bacterium | reverse complement strand
GTTGATCTTGTTGGCAAGAAAAAATTTAGTTTCGGAATAAATGGTGATACCCACACAGGTGATTTAACCTTTACCGATACACTAATACCAGAACAACTTGATCGAATGGTTATAAAACAAATAATCACGGATGTACAACAAGGCAAAATTAAATATCAAACATTCCTGCGCCGCATTATGGAAGCAGGATGTAGCCATTATGAAGTTTTCATCAATGGACGTAAGGCCATTTATTTTGGCCGTGATGGTGCCCAACATATTGAAGAATTCCCAAAGGCATCGTGAGCAACACAGGCATAAATTTTAAAATTAGATTCTTAAAATTAATCCCTTGAAAATATAATGTACTAACACCATCTCATATCAAATTGTTGATAAAACTCAGGGGAAAAAAATTTCAAAATAGATTGAATCAATTTTACTAGAATGTTATTTAGACGATTCTATTAATTTTAATATTACATTTAAAATTTATTAAAATTAAAAGGATAAATATGAAGTTAGAGGAATATATTTTTTATGGTATAGAAGCTTTTGATCGTGGTGAACAGGAACATGCATTATTACATGCTTGTATGGCCATAGATGGAACTTTTCAAAAAAGTGTAAATGCTACAAGTTCTACCAGATCTGGATATATAAAATTTATTCGTGATTATTATTGGATTTTAGAACCTATGACAGGTTCAGGAGTAGATTTCGATAATACCTACTGGGGTAATATTAAGTTAAAAGATGAAAAAGGCAAAGATATAGAAAAACTCGATATGGCTAGTTTTATATTATATTTTTAGATGTTCTCAAGTGCATGGAAAAGAAATTCTGCCTCAATACAAATTATTATCTAGAAATGGCCCATTGCTTGCATTTCATATATCAAAAAATAGACTGCATATTCCAGAAACTATAATTTGGGGGTTATTAAGTATTTGTGTATTTGCCAAAGTAAATGCAGATATTAAAACTAATACAGCGCATTATTTTACTCTGGGGAATAATAAGTTCTCTATATCAGATTGGTGGGGATTAGAAGATTCTTTTCGTCCAATTGCTATAAAACATAATCCTGTTAGAGTTCCACCTGAGATGTTAAGTTTTCCTGATGCTTCTTTACAGCGTATAGCACATATAGAAGAAGCTAAGATCTTTGGTAACTAAAATCAATTTGTGCTTACAAAAAAGGATTAAAGTGTTATAATCCCACCTAATATGAGCATTAGGTGCAAGTGGCAATTATCAATATATCTGGTATTATATTCGTATCACTTGTTATCTCTGCTTACGTGGGGGAAAAAAACTCGGCGCGCATAGTGGTATAATAAAAGGTGATGGGAGTAAGATAACAAACTTATAACAAAAAGCACCGATAAGAAAGAACAATTGGTGCCAACAAGAAAAATTATAAAATATCATTTAGCATAATAGGAGGGCTTATGAACCAAGAACAATATTCCCGTAAGAAATACGGTTTCTGGCACAAAGCATTTGTTACCAAGGTGTCTATTGTATGCCTCGTGGTACTGGGTGTCCTCCTGGTAATTGACCACTGGAATCATGTGGTTAATGCCTTACCTTATCTCCTGTTATTATCCTGCCCGCTGATTCATTTATTTATGCACAGCAAACATCATCATGATGATAAAGAAGAAAAAAATCCTTATAAAGGGGAGCATCACTAATGGTCATGTTTATGGCGCATATTGCTTTTATCTTTGAAGTATTAGCCTTGGCTATCGGTTTAGCGGCAATACATTATGGAAAAGAACTTCACGCAAGGCTGATTAAAACGGCGGGCATACTACTCGTGGTCTTTGCTACTAGCGGTATTCTTTGTACCGGTTATTATGCGATAAAGTATTTTTTCATGGGTCATTATAAACATGCTTATGATTTTAATATCCCAATGAAAGATAACATGGCCCATGATCATTGCAGTGAAAGCGTTGGCGACTAAAGGAAATTAAATGGAACATCAGCATAATCATATACATCAAGGGCATATACATAATGGGGATCATTCCGCCCAGCAGCATAAGTCACCTCCAGCTCCCTCTCAACAAGAAATCTTCGCGGACAACAGCGTAATTTATACCTGTCCGATGCATCCACAAATCCGACAAAAACAGCCAGGAAATTGTCCGATCTGTGGTATGACGTTGGAGCCAGAGAAAATAGCGCTTGATAGCGGACCTGATCCAGAACTTATTGATATGACGCGCCGCTTTTGGGTGTCGGCGTTGTTATCGCTGCCATTGGCAATTTTTGTAATGGGTGCACATTTTATTCCGAACCTTCCCCATGAATGGTTAAACTCAAGGCCCACTCATTGGATAGAACTTGCTATTGCTACACCAGTGGTGCTATGGGGCGGTTGGCCATTCTTTACGCGGGCAATGGATTCGGTGAAGAACAAAAACCTCAATATGTTCACCTTGATCGCGTTGGGCACAGGTGTTGCTTATATCTATAGCCTGCTTCTTACGTTGTTTCCTGAACAAATAGCCAAGCTTGCCAGTGGGCTTGAGTTGGAAGTATATTTTGAAGCAGCAGCGGTGATTACAGCGCTTGTATTGCTTGGCCAAGTGTTAGAACTTAAAGCCCGCAACCAGGCCAGAAACGCGATGCGTGCGCTGCTTGATCTTGCCCCTAAAATGGCCCGCATCATCCGGTCTAATGGAAGGGAAGAAGATGTTTCACTTTCTCTCGTGCATAAGGGTGATCTGTTACGTGTACGCCCCGGTGAAAAAGTTCCGGTCGATGGCGTGGTGGTGGAAGGCCATAGCAGTGTTGATCAATCAATGGTTACAGGCGAATCCGTGCCGGTAGAGAAAAACCCCGGGGATAAAGTTATTGGTGCGACGCTTAATAATACAGGCGGTTTTATTATGAAAGCGGAACGTGTTGGTAATGAAACCATGTTAGCGCAGATTGTTGAAATGGTTTCAAAGGCCCAGCGTACCCGTGCACCAATTCAGCGTATGGTAGATACAGTGTCTGGATACTTCGTTCCTATCGTAGTGCTAGTAGCTGCGATGACTGCGGGTATCTGGTGGATTTGGGGACCAGAGCCGAAACTAGCTTATGCTATTGTTAACGCTGTAGCCGTGCTGATTATCGCTTGCCCCTGTGCCCTTGGCCTTGCAACGCCTATGTCGATTATTTCTGGTACGGGCCGTGGTGCGCATGCTGGCGTGTTGATCAAAAACGCTGAAGCACTTGAAATCTTGGAAAAAGTCGATACGCTTATTATCGATAAAACTGGCACGCTTACCGAAGGTAAACCCAAGCTGATGGAAGTTGTTACCGCGCCCGGCTTTGAGAAAAACGAAATATTGAAACTGGTTGCCAGTTTAGAAAAAAGCAGCGAGCACCCGTTAGCATCAGCCATTATTAAGGGTGCAGAAGAACGTGGTATGACACTTGCAGCCGTTCAAGATTTTATATCAATTACTGGCCAAGGTGTGAAAGGTACAATTGAAGGCCGTAGTGTAGCGCTGGGTAACAAAGCGCTGCTGCTCTCACTTGGTATCGATTTTACATCTCTTAATGATGCCGCCGAACAATTACGTGCCAAGGGCCAAACCGCTATGTTCGCTACTGTTGATGGCAAACCCGCAGCTGTGATCAGTGTAGCAGACCCAATCAAAACCACTACATTAGAAGCTTTAAAACAATTAAAGGCAGAAGGTTTGCGGATCGTTATGCTCACTGGTGACAGCAAAGCCACAGCCCAAGCCGTAGCCAACCAGCTTACTATCGATGAGATTGAAGCAGAAGTGTCACCAGATCGAAAAAATGAAGTGGTACGCCTGCTGCAACAACAAGGCCTCAAAGTAGTGATGGCTGGTGATGGCGTAAATGATGCACCTGCACTTGCCCAAGCCCAAGTAGGTATTGCAATGGGAACCGGCACGGATGTAGCAATGGAAAGTGCTGGAGTAACATTAATAAAAGGTGATCTTATGGGTATTGTTCGTGCCCGTCGCCTTAGTCGTTTGACCATGTCAAATATTCGTCAAAATTTGTTCTTCGCTTTTATCTATAATGTACTTGGCGTGCCGGTAGCAGCGGGCGTTCTTTACCCATTTTTTGGATTGTTGTTAAGCCCAGTGATTGCCAGTGCAGCGATGGCACTAAGTTCAGTGTCGGTGGTTGCCAATAGCTTGCGGTTACGCTCCGTCAAACTTTAATATAATTACGGCTATACCCAGTCAACTAGTGTTAATTGATCCCTGCTTTTAACCCGGGATGTTATGTCTCGCATGTTTGGTCGGGATAAGCGTTACTTTTTATTTTATTTCGAGTAGAAGGGCATCGTGATCTGAATAAGGTTGCGGAATCACTTGAAGATTACATTGGTGGGCAATGTTCTTAGTGCAAAGACAAATATCAAGAACTTTATGAAAGACATGAAAAGTAAAAGTCTTATGTTCCTTGCGGTTTAATAGGACAAGTTCCCCATTCTGCAGGAGCGGGGCCAGTTCCTTAAATCCGCTTAGAATATTGAAATCACCAAGAAAGATAACCTCACCTGGCGTGTTTTTAACCATTTGACCTGCTTCCAGCAACTGCCGTTTTCTTACTTTCTTATTTAATGAAAAATGGGTAAAGAACAATGTCACCTCTGATGTAAGGCCAATTTTATAGATCAGGCGTTTGGTTCCACACGTGAAGTGAATTTTCTTATACGGCAAATCCTGCTTTGACAAGAAAGCATTGCTTTTGCCGCGCGTCAGGGGAAAAGAACGTAGAGGACTGGTATTAAGATATTTATTCTCGATATCGAAGAATGGATAAGTTTCCCCCGTGATACCTTCCAACAGGCAGAAATTAGCCTTATGGAATGCTGCTTGCTCGATTTCCACAAAGCAGCATAGATCGGGGCGCTCCCGGCTCATTATTTCTGCTAACTGCCGCCATACTTTTTCTTGGACCACAGCAGAACAATAAAAATGCCGGTATGCGAAGAGAATATGATGCGTAAGTGAACCGCTGATGCCGCGCAGATAACCCAAATTGCTCATCAGTATTTTCATAAAACACCCTAGAAAAATACTTTAAGTGCGCGCACCAGATACCCTGTCCATTTTTTCCATAAGGGTAGCTTCTGCCATTTCTCTGGTGTCAATTCTTGGCTATGGGCCAGATCATCAAGAAATTGCTGTTTTAATTTATCAATAGCAGCAGGTTCGGTAATCACCAAATTGGCTTCTCGATTATGGAAGAAACTGATGACGTCGAAATTAGCGCTGCCAGCAGTTGCCCAAATGTCATCGATCACTGCTATTTTGCAATGCAGGTTATGGGGGCCATAATGGAACACACGTACACCAGCATCAAAAAGTTTTTTGCCATATGAAATACATATCCAGTCGGCTAATGGTATGTCCGAATGTTCGGGCACCAACAGTAGGATTTCCACACCACGCCCATGCGCCTGTTTCAGCAGATTAAAAAACCGCAAATGTGGTATAAAAAACGGTGTTGCAATATAGATATAACGCTTGGCACGACTAATGGCTTCAGCTAGTTCTTCATAAACTTTGAATTTTGGCACATTTGGCTGACTGACCACATAACGAAAATTTTCATCTTTCGGCGGCGTTTTCGTGAGGGGCATTTCTTTTTGTTGTTGGAAGGTACGTTTAATATCATTAAACGCATGACGGATATAGAGTACAGCTGGCCCTGTAATACAAACTTGCGTATCTCGCCAATTTGCCATGTGGTTGGCGATGCAAGCACTGCCAACATAAGCGATAGAAGAATCCACCAGCAGCGTTTTAACATGCGTGCGTGGAAACCAACGCCAGGGCGTAAAAAAATTCCAGTAGGTGATGGGGTTATAGAAGTAAAAATGCCCCCCATGCCGTCGCAACTTTCGAACCAGGGATGAGTGTAATAGCTGAATGCTGCCGAACTTGTCGCAAATGATAAATACCTGAATACCCTCTGATGCCTTTTTGATGAAAAGTTCCAGAAAACGGCGTCCCAGTTTATCGTTGTCAAAAATATACTGCTCTAACTCGATAGATACTTTCGCCCGCTCGCAATCACGATACATAGCGTCCCATGCGTCACACGCGGTAAGATAGAACCGGCAGATGGGCTTTGGTGGTTCTAAGGATTCTACAAATTGGTCTTCTTCTCGAACCATACCACCGCTTTCTTTTTAGGTGTTGCTAATTAATTTGTTTTAAATAAATATTTTATAATTGCCCACAGCATCGCAATGACATTGGCTGTCGTTGTTGTTAATAAAGCAATCATGACGGCATCTGACAAATGGATAACATCAAAGCCAGTTAGAAAGATTATTGTCATGACTAAAATCAACCAGATAAGCACAGCGCCTAAAATCCAACGGTAAGCGCTGCGTTGATGACCCAAATCCTGTTTGGTGCGTTCGCGATCTAAATCTTCACTTTCTCGGGTTGCTTTTTCATCATTTGTGATCTTTGGTCCCGCTACCTGCGCTGGTAAATGAGCCAGATTTATTCTTAAATCATTATCATCAGGTAGGTTTTGATTATTCATGGGCTATGCTTTTTTGTTGGGCAAAATAGGCGGCAATTTTTTCATCAGGCACATCCAAACCTTGGGGTAATTTTGCCAAATCTTTATAAAAATGTGTAACCTGGTACCAGGGGGATCCCTCTTCATGGGTCAAGCTTGAAAGTTGGAAAGCAGTAAAATGCCCATATAAATTCCAAATTTTTTCTATAAGGATTTTAACTGCTTCTGGTAAGGATTGGGGTTGATTTTGAAGAGCATGCGGTGTTAAAAGTTGGCTGCCATTTCTTTTATATTCGTCGTAAAGTGAGCGTATCACCGGACCATACTGCCAAGCCTCAATCGTTTCATCTAGCAAGGGTTTGCCCGTAAGTCCCAAATGCCAACCATGGGCAAAATAAACCAGTTTTTGCAGTTTCATATGGGATAAACGTTCCCCATATTTTGCTGCAATTTGCACAAATTCTTTGGCGATATCGGATGCTTTATAAAGCGTCATGCGTAATTTACCTAAAACCTTTGGATTATGATCATTCAAATTATATAAGGATATTTTAATTAATAAGGCGATGTTTGACAAGAATATTGGAGCAGATTGGATGATAGATGAATGATTTATTTTGATAGAGATACAAAAAATAATTAACTGTGTGGAAAAGATAAATTTTCCATAAATTAGGCGGGCTTAATTTACATATAAATTATCCCTTGACATGCAACCAAATAGTTGCATAATAGAATGATGACAACAAACGAAGATAAAGTATTTAAAGCCCTTGCCGATTCTAGCCGTCGTAAATTGCTGGATCGGTTGCGCAAGAAAAATGGTCTTACCCTTGGAGATTTATGTCAGGGCCATGACATGACCCGCCAAGCGGTAAGCAAACATCTTGTGTTATTAGAGGCGGCGAATCTTGTTGTTACAAAAATGCAGGGCCGTGAAAAGTTGCACTTTTTAAACCCTGTTCCAATTAATGATATTTACATGCGTTGGATCGGCAAATTTGAACAAGAAAGACTTATCGCCCTTCACAATCTTAAACAAGCCTTAGAGGAGAATGAAAATGACTAAACCAGATTTTACTTATACAACTTATATCAAAACAACACCAGAAAAAGTGTGGCAAGCGATCACCAACCCTGAATTCACCCATCAATATTGGGGAAATAATAATGTGTCCGATTGGCGCAAAGGGTCCGAATGGAAACATGTGGATCCCCAAAGTGGGGAGGTACGTGTCGTGGGCAAGGTTGTTGAAAGCAATCCCTTCACACGTCTTGTCCTGACCTGGGCGGGACCAGAAGATTTAACCGATGTGTCAGAAGTTATTTTTGATATTGCGGCCAATGAAGATATGGTGTGTTTAAACGTTGTCCACGGTAAATTTAAACCCAATTCAACGATGGCGGACCGCGTATCCCAGGGCTGGCCCCGCGTTCTTTCCGGTCTTAAATCATTTCTTGAGACAGGACAGATCCTTAACATCTGGGCCGGCTTTAAACATAGTTGTAGTGACGTTAAAAAAGCGAGTTGATATATAAATAACAAAAGCCACATTTTTACAAAAATGTGGCTTTTAATTTTAAATAGGATACTTATTATGACTACGGACCAATTTAAAGAATTTATAAAGAAAAATCCTCACTTGAAAGATTATTATTGGTTATTAGCTGAAATGCGTAAAGAAAGCCCACGTGGTGCTGTTTTAATTTCATGTAGCTTTGTTGAAGATCAACTTCAAAAAATACTTAAGTCATTTTTAGTAGAAACTTCAATAAAAATGTTTGAAGAAGAAAATTCAGTTTTGGGCACATTATATGCTAAAGCTGCAATAGCTTTAAGTTTGGGTTTAATTAATCAAGATGAATATGATGAAATAAAAATTTTTAGAAAAATACGTAATCAATTTGCTCATATAACAAAGATAAATTTTGATGATCCAGAAATTGTTAGATTATGCAAAAAATTAAAATTATTTATTATGCCAAATGATATAGTTTTACCTTGGTTTGAATATTATTTAATGACTGTTACGGTTTTAATTAATGGTCTTATGAATAGAGTGGCTCATGTATCTGAAAAACGTTTAAAAATTATTGATTGGGGTATAGAGTATACCAGCTTGAAAAAGAGTTAATTTAGAGATTAAAGAATTATTACCATCAGATAGGTAATGTGATTAATATGGGTATAGAAAAATTTGTTGAGTGTAATGGAATAAAGATTGCCTATGATACGGATCGTGAAATTGATCCTGCCCAAACTTATTTACTTTTCTTGCATGGATTGCAAACCAATAAAGAAGGATTTAATGCCTTAAGGCAGGATTTATTAAACAATCTTTCCTTTCCCCATTTGGCAATTGATTTGGTTGGGTTTGGTCATTCAGATAAACCCCAAAATTTTTCTTATGATCTTGCCGACCAAACAGCAATCCTTATAAAAATATTGAACGCCCTGCACCTTCAAAAGGTTCATGTTGTTGGTCATAGTTTAGGTGGTATGATTGGAACATTACTGTTAAAAGAATTACCCAATCATATTCAAAGTCTTTGCAGCATGGAAGGTAATTTAAAATTAGATGATTGTGGTGAAAGTAAAATAATTGCGTCCATGTCTTTTGATTATTTTAAAAACCATTATTTTAAAACTCTTAAAACGAATCTAGAAAATTCCAATCAACCCAATAAATATATACGTTTAGGAGCATTAAATCCGGTACCCGATTTTGTTTTTTATCAAACGGGCCAATCAATTGTGACATGGGCAAATACTAATCAGCTTTTTGATACTTTTATGCAAACCCACCAACCTAAAATTCTTCTTCGAGGAGAAAAAGGCAATTTTTCAACTCTTCCTACAGGCCCAACAATTGAAAATGTTATCATAGCTAATGCAGGTCATTTTGTTCATTTAGATAACCCGGTTGAAACGTCGAATGCTATTATTAATTTTTTGTCAAAAATTAATAAATGAGATATGGGTGTTATTTGATTAATTTATCATCTTTACCTTATGTCAAAAGGTTAATAAAATTAATACTATATTTATCAATTAAATAAGATTTTATCTATGAAAGATATAAGAAAATGAAACCGATTAAACAAATCACGCCAGAATTTTCTGTAACCGGGCAGGTTGGACTTGCGGATCTTTCAACCCTTGCAGGGTTAGGGTTTAAAACCGTGATCAATAACCGCCCCGATGGGGAGGAACCTGGACAGCCAACTAATGCCGAAATTGCGGCGGAGGCAAAAAAACATAATCTTGCCTATCTTCACATCCCGGTGGTTAGTGGCAGAATGACCCAAGACAATGTTGAAGATTTCAAACAATATCTTCCTAAATCAACAGGACCTGTTGTTGCATTCTGCCGGTCTGGTACGCGTTGTGCTACCTTATGGGCATTAGCACAAGCAGGGAAAATGAATGCTGATGATATTTTAAATAAAACATCGGCAGCAGGTTTTGATTTATCCGGTTTGCGTCCCGTTTTGGAGAAATAATTTATTTATTTTTAAATTAGAATTGAGACTATTTAAGCCATTTGTATACTAAGTAAATACAATATGCAGCAAATGTACCATCTAATTAAATAATAAAAATACATTTAGATGATTAAAGCTTTATCAATTCTAAACCAAACCGTTAAGTCATAAATCTTTGATTAAAATTATAGATGTCTTATGATTGGCTGGCAGATTTACATATATTTCCTGGGACATTGGTAGTTTATATAATAATGAATGAGTTGATAAAGATACCAAGCTTTAAGAGAAGAAATTTCCCAAAAAGGATAATCAAAAAGCTGCCTGCATTTCTCAAATAATATTTCTCAGGCAATTTTCTACCATTAATTATTACTCTTATTAACTTGCTTTAAAAAGCTTGCTTTTTTCTATTATTAAATTCACTATTATAAAAAAATATTATTATATTAATTTCTTTATTATTTTTAATAATATTATTTGGGGAGGGAAAATGATAACACAATTTCGAAAATCTGTTCTTGCTATTCTTTATATGGTGGGAGGTATTTTATTGTTGTCGCTCAGTAGCGCCATTATTCGGCTCCTGAGTAGTTCTTACCCTATTAATCAAATTGTGATTTTTCGTACAATTTTTGGTTTAGTCGTGGTTATTTTATTTTCATGGCTGATTCTAAAACAAAATTTTTGGCGGACCCAGCAACCTATGCTTCATTTTTGGCGTAGCATTTTGGGGATATTCGCTATGGGCGCCTATTTTATTAGTCTTTATTTATTACCTTTAGCAGATGTCGCTGCCCTTACAATGACAGACGCAATTTTTATTGCTTTACTTTCTAGCTATTTCTTAAAAGAAAAAAATGACTATCGCTATTGGTTGGTAATTTTTTTAGGATTCGCAGGTGTTGTGATTATAGCACGCCCTGGATTTTCTGTTTTTAATCCAGCGTCGCTCATTGCCGTGTTTGTTGGTTTCCTTACAGCAATTAGTATGATGGTTATTAGTAAAATGGCTAAAACAGAAACATTTGGGTGCATAAATTTTTATTGTTGGCTGGTACTTTTATTTGTTAGTGTCGGATTAATTCCATGGCAATGGTGGACATCCGAAAGTTTTTTCGTTAAACAAGGGTATATTGGATGGCAACCAATTGGAACAACGGATTGGCTGTTACTTATAGCAACTTCTTTATGTACGGCTATTAGCAATTTACTTATTACCCAATCGTATCGTATGGGGCGTGCCTCTCTTGTATCACCTTTTGGTTATTTGGATTTACCCTTTTCAGCCCTTTTAGGTTTTTTATGGTTGCAAGAAAAAATAGATATCTTTTTGGTGGTAGGGGGTGCCGCTATTATTTTAAGTGGTCTTGGCCTTATTTATTGGGAAAAACAGCGGGATGCTAAAGAGTTAGAAGATAAAGAACCACAAGAGGCTTTGCAACAATCTCCTGCTTCGTGATTTAATCTAACTCATGTCTAATAACGAATAGAGATTTAAGTGGTAAATAATATCAGTTTCGAATTTTTTACTGACTCTTTTGCCAGTTTATATTTATTGTTTTTAGTTGGGACATATACATTAACCTTTACAGATAATATTTTTGTGCGATTCTTCCATTTAGCGGGATTATTTAAAAATCTCCCTCGACTACCTGAAAACAGGTAATGCCCGCGTCTCTCCACATTTTGACAACTTTATTACGGTCATCAAATACACATAGGATATGATCTTTCGGTATTAAGCCCTGATGGACCCAACTGATTTTTAAAATAGTGTCAGGTATGTGGTCCCCTTCTTTGCGCATGATTAAGTGATGATAAGGAACGTGGTTTAACCTCAGCCAATCTTCCGTTTGTTTACGTACCTCATCACTTCTGCCAGATACAATATAAATTTTGAATAAAGGATAAAGTGCCTGTAGAATTGTAATCACGGCTTCATGCGGTTTGTCATCAATACAAGCAGCAAAAAAATCTCGCCATTTTCTTTTTTTACCCTGGATGAAATGGATACGATGTTCTATATTGGCAAGTGTACCATCCAAATCAAAAATAACAATGTTACGTTTTGGATGACTACAAAGATTTATCAAATTATTTTATTGCTCCGGGTAATTTATACCTATTTAATTAAGGTTATAAAAATTACGCCATAAAATTCTTTGCAGCAGAATCTTTATAAGATTCATTCTTATCACGATTGGCGGGTAAGCTTTCCCATATATTTCCTGGGGCATTGGCAATAATATCTGCCATCGAAATAATACCTGTTAATTCATCATTATGGTTAAGAATTAATAAGCGGCCTATATCATGTTCTAACATTCTATCAAAAGCTTGTTTATCGGTATCATCTTCAAAACTATAAATGACATCTTTGGTATAAGCTTCTGTGACTTTAGTTGTTTTTGGATCTTTACCTTCATTTATACAACGAACAATCATATCACGGTCCGTTACAACACCCATAAGCTTCTTGCCAGGTTGATCTTTGCTGCCTTCAACCACAGGTAAAATACCGGTATGAAGTTCCAACATTTTTTGTGCCGTTTCTTCAAGTGTCCAGTCTTGGGTTATAACGCTAGGGTTAAGTTTCATTAAATCTTTTATTTGCATGTTTTTATCCTTTTAGTAAGTTGTTTATAAAAAATTGATATAGGGATATTAGGTAAAATACCGATGTTCATACTTAGGAAAATATCAGGCATTATTATCATTCAAATTAATAAAAATAGATCGTTATTAAGATCTATTCATATAGCCAAGGACGAAATAATATAATAAAATTTTATATAATTAATTTAAATCTAATAACCAGTTTTTGGCAAAATTATGTGCCATAATGTTTAATGATTTGATCCATGATTTAATTTTTATCATAATTTCATTCCTTATATTAAAAATAATATGTAGAGAATACGCATATAAATTTACGGGTAATTTTTGGCTTGCTAAAATTTTTTTCCCTTGATAAAAAATCCCATCATTTGTATCAATTTTTGAAGCAATTCCAATAAGCTTATCGTGATGATTTTTGATTAATACATGATTAAAATTATGGTGATGTAAAAGATCAAAAATCTCCCAAGATTTGTGGGTACTTGATCCAAAAATGATATGAGGTGTGAAAATTTCGTTCACTTTAGCCTCTTTGGGATCTTTACCTGGAACAACACATCGTTCAATAATATTTCGTTTTGTTAATAACCCAATAGGTATAAATATTTTTTTGTCTTTATTACCTTTAACCACAGGTAAAAAACCCACCCCAGCCTTGGTCATTTTATGAATTGCTTCTTCGAGCGTATAATCTTGGGTTATTGACAAAAATTTAGATGATCTGAAATTAAAAAAATCCATAATTTATTCTTTAGATATAGTGTTGATGTTTAGTTTGAGTAAAAGATACGAGATATATCTCTCGTATCTTTTATGTTATCCATTAATAATTTCTTGAGCGGCGGCGGGATGAAGGTTGATTATTATAATCTTCGTAATTTTCATATTCTCCATAAGTACGACCGCTTTGGGTTCTATAATTACTGGTTTCATTATTGCGGGTTCGAGATGTATTATTATAACTTTCTTGGTCATACCCTCTATTTTGTCCACTATTTTGTCTATTATTTTGCCTATTATTTTGACTGTATCGATTGGCATATTGATTGTTTTCATAATAATGATCATTACCAGCTCTATATCCTTGGTTATCTTTATACCCGCTGCCTCCCCAACGGCCACCACCATAATTGCGTTCAAAATTATTTTCGCGTCCCTCATAATCATCTGAGCGAAGTCTACGGCTACCATACCCACCTTGACGTTCATAATTTAAATGGCGATTGGTATTTTGCGCATATCTGTTATTTTCAATATTATCATAGTTGGTATTACCGTAACCACGACTTGTACGATGAATGTTATAGTCATTATCACCTTGATCATAATCATCATAATTGCCACGTGATACCATATCTTCATCATAATTATCGTCATAATCATCTTGGTCATAGTTATCTTGATAATTGGCACGTCTACCAACACGGCCGCCACCATATCCCCCACTTTCATAATCATCTTCGTATCCGCTATTGGAACGACCGCCGTAATTCATATCATTATTATAATCTCTATTTTTGCCACGATTATGATATGAATAATTTTCATCATAATCTCGTCTTCTTGAATTTCTAGCCATAATTTATTTTCTCCTGTGGGTGTATTGGTTCAATGGTATTTAGATTTAATTGATTTTAAAAAATTAAATCTTGAATATTAGATATAGGTAAAATAGCCTTTAATAAGCATATAAGGTTTCGTCTTAATTAATAAAATTTTTCGTTCTAGGATAAATTATAGACTTATTGAATTCAAAGACGAAACCTTGAACCTTTAGAATGACAAGAGTTGAATAAGAAAAGAAGTTGGAAATAGAATAAAAATATCAAAAAGAAATAAATTTAAAATTATAATTAAGGATTAGTATGGAGCATCATTCAAAAAAAATTCTTTCCCGTTCTGCTTTTGCTGGACGTATGATGATTTGGTTATCCATCACATTAATTTTAATGATGATTTCTTTGATATTTGGTATGTGGGGATATCATCATTTTGAACATATGACATGGTTGGATGCCCTCTTGAATGCCGCAATGATTTTAGGGGGTATGGGGGAAATTGATGCCCTGAAAACGTTCGGTGGCAAAATATTTGCCTCTTTTTATGCTATATATTCAAGTATTTTTTTGATTATGTGCGCAGGTGTGCTCTTGGTTCCGATTTTTCATCGGGTGCTGCATCGTTTTCATGCAGATAATTAAATCTATGAATTTAATGCGGCTTGGGCTTCTTT
This sequence comes from Alphaproteobacteria bacterium, assembly GCA_019695395.1. NCBI lineage: Bacteria > Pseudomonadati > Pseudomonadota > Alphaproteobacteria > Alphaproteobacteria bacterium. The sequence goes on along the minus strand of JAIBAD010000039.1, from coordinate 2,708 downwards.
ACCTTTACCTCTGCTCACACTTTCCCCATCATCGCTTTTTAAGGTTAAAAATGAAAGGGAGGTTAAAATAGTAAATCCTCCCATCGTCCAAAATGCATAATGTAAGGCACCAGTTACGGCTGCGTGATCTGTTTGGGGTAATGATCCTAAATACCATCCTGCAATTAATGATCCACCCGCAAGGCCAAAGCTCATCGACATTTGTTGAAGAGAACTTGCAATAGTAGCGGCCATACTGGAATCTTTGGTTTCTATATCAGCATAGGCCAAGCTATTCATACTTGAAAATTGAAGGGAGTTGAAAAAACCTTGGGCCAAGGAACAGGTAATAATAAATAATATTGGTGTGGCACTTGATATTGTTCCATAAAAGCTGATGATAATACCAATGATAATTGTGTTGCCTAATAAAATTTTACGATATCCAAAACGCCGTAATAAATTTTTGGCAAAAAATTTCATGCTCATCGCAGCCAGGGCGATAGGCATCATTAATAATCCCGATTGCCATGCAGGAAGACCAAGCCCAAGTTGATATAAAAGGGGAAGCAAAAAGGGTAACCCCCCAATACCAAGACGGGTTATAAATCCCCCAATAACTGAAACACGAAACGTTCTAATGTTAAAGAGATTAAGCCTTAAGAGAGGATATTTTATATGCAAAGCATGATAGGCATAAGATCCAAGAAGTACTAAAGAAAGAATAAATAAGGATAACGTTGCAATATTATTAAATTTGTGTTCACCAAAAATTTCTAAAAACCACGAAAGTAAGGCAGCCCCACCCCCAAATAAAATTAATCCTCTTAAATCAAGAGGATGCGATGTATCACCCCGATAATCAGGCATATACCGGTAAATCAACCAAAGCCCAATAATTCCCACAGGCACATTAATAAAAAAGATATCCCGCCATGTTAAAAAATGAACAATTAATCCCCCGACCGTTGGTCCTAATAAAGGACCAATTAAAGCTGGAATAATAACGAAATTCATTGCGGTTAAAAGTTCGGATTTAGGAAAGGTACGGATAATTGTCAATCGTCCAACAGGCATCATCATGGCTGCACTAGCTCCTTGAAGGATTCGGGCAACCACAAGCATGGGAACATTAACAGAAAGGCCGCATAGAATAGAAGAAAGTGTAAAGCTTGCAACCGCAATGGTAAATATTTTCCGTGTTCCAAAACGATCAGCCAACCATCCGCTTATAGGAATACAGACGGCAAGACTTAAAATATAACAGGCAACAACAGCTTTAAGGCTTAAGGGTGTAACAGATAAACTTGCAGCCATGGAGGGTACGGCTGTATTGACGATTGTGGTATCCAATTGTTCCATAAACAAAGCAGTTGCCACAACCCAGGGTAAATAACGTTTAACGATTTGATTTTCAGTCATGTAAAGAAATAAGAGTTTCTAAAATAAGACAAGCTAAGAAATTATTTTAATAAAAAATTGATTAATTTAGTCTTAATATATTTTCTTATATAAGATAATTGTTAAGAGGAAGCAGGTGTTATTTAAGCAATGCTGCTATGTCCTGGGTTCAATATCATAAATCGAATATCAATTATAGATATAGGGCACCGTTTTAGATATCAAAATTAATAGGTATTTTTATATAATATCTTCCTTTTTCAGATGTACCTAATTTACCCGCCCGTAAATTTATTTGTAAGGATGGGAATAAAAGTTTTGGTATAGATAATGTACTATCACGAGCTTGACGCCTTTTTACATAGTCTGCTTCATCAATAGTGTCATTGATTAAAATGTTTTTTTTCTTTTGGTCACTTACGGTTGTTTGAAACGAAGGTGGATGGCCCTCAGGCGGATAATCATGACATATAAATAACGTTGTGGTATCAGGATATGAAAGTATTTTTTGGATAGATTGATAAAGTATATGAGCATTGCCTCCAGGAAAATCGGCCCTGGCTGTTCCGAGGTTTGGCATGAAAAGAGTATCACCAACAAATATACAATTTTCCATATGAAATGAGGTGCAAACAGGGGTATGCCCAGGTGTTGATAAGGTAGTTACCGGTATATTCCCAATAAAGAAATTTTCATTATTATATAAAAGTTTATCAAATTGGCACCCATCCATAGGGGTATCATGTTCCGTATTAAAAATAGGTACCCAATATTTTAAAACCTCAATAATTTTATGATTGATGGCTGTTTTGCCCCCAATTTTATCTTTAATATAATGGGCAGCCGTTAGGTGATCTGCATGAATATGTGTTTCTAAAATCCACTGAACGGTTAATCCATTTTCTTGAATATAAGCAATAATCTGTTCTGCAGAATCAGTAGAAATATGACCCGTGTAAGGGTCATAATTTAAGACTGCGTCAATAATAGCACAATATCTAGTGGTTCTATCTATAACTATATAGGTAAAAGTTGATGTGGTGGGATCAAAAAAATTTTTAACTTGCATAATGATAAATATAAAAATAGTTTATATTAAAATATAACTAATGAGGGTGGCAATCAATAAATATCATATATAATAAATTTACGCTGATCGACATAAATTTTAAGGGCACAAATTTATAGGGAGGGCACAATGAATATAATTAAAAAGCTAACATCTGAAATGTCACTAACAAGCCAAATTGATATAGAAGATGTTAAAAAACTTGGGGGATTAGGATTTAAAAAGATTATTAATAATCGTCCTGATAAAGAAGAAGATC
>JAIBAD010000038.1 GCA_019695395.1 Alphaproteobacteria bacterium | reverse complement strand
ACTATATAAAATTTTATTTTTTAATTCAGATTTTTTTGTTAAATTATTTTCTTTATTTAATTGTGTGACCATTTCATGTAAGTGGGATAAAGCCAAGGGTATATTTAAATCGTCCCCTAATGCTTCAAAAATATTATCGATATTAATATTTTTGTTCTTTAGATCATTTGTAGGACAATCACGTAAAGCTAAATAAAATCTATCAAGTTGTGATTTTGCATCATGAAGAGTTTTTTCTGTTATATCTATAGGTTGGCGATAATGCCCAGAAAGTAAAGCCAGACGTATTGTTTCACCTGCAAAACCTTTTTCTAATAAATCGCGCACTGTAAAAAAATTGCCCAAAGATTTGGACATTTTTTCATTATTAACTTGGACAAAGCCATTATGCATCCAAAATTTGGCCAAGGGTTTTCCTTTATGATAACATTGGCTTTGCGCAATCTCATTTTCATGATGGGGAAAAATTAAATCCAATCCCCCCCCATGTATATCAAAAGTTTCCCCCAATAATGATGCAGACATCGCAGAACATTCAATATGCCAACCTGGGCGTCCGTGAACCCAGGGGCTATCCCACCCGGGTTGATCATCTGTGCTTGGTTTCCATAAAACAAAATCTGCCGGATGTTTTTTATAGGATGCAATTTCTACTCTTGCCCCTGCTATCATTTCATCTAAAGATCTTTGGGATAATTGACCATAATCATCCATAGAAGGTACGTGAAAAAGCACATGCCCATCAGCAACATAGGCATATTTTTTATCAATTAATCCCTGGATCATATCAATCATAGCGTCTATATAATCTGTTGCCTTGGGTTCAAATGTTGGCAACAAAGCATTCAACGCATACATATCTTGATGATATGCATCAATTGTGCGGGTTGTAAGGTCTTTGATATCTTCGTTATTTTTTTGGGCTATTTGGATAATTCTATCATCAATATCTGTAATATTGCGCACATAAGTCACATTTTTTATTCCATATTTATGCCGCAAAAGTCGAAATAATGTATCAAATACAACAACAGGTCTAGCATTGCCAATATGAGCATAATCATAAACAGTTGGACCACATACATATATACGTACATTATGAGGATCAATTGGATGAAAATCTTCTTTAACCCGGCTTAACGTATTAAAAAATTTAAGGGAAAAAGTATTCGCCATATTAATCATTGACACAAACGTTTAATAGTTTTTTGTCTACCTATCAAAGGTAAAAGATGTCGTAATTCAGGTCCATCTGTTCGCCCAGTTAAAGCTAATCTTAAAGGCATAAAAAGATCTTTACCTTTTTTACCTGTATTCTCTTTAACATGACTTATCCATATGTCCCAGGTTTTTGTATCCCATGGTTCATCCGGCAAAAGATCCACTGTTTGGCGCACAAAATTTTTATCCCCATTATCGACAACATTTATTGACCCATAAATAATTTCTACCCATTCTTTAATTTCATTTAAATTAATAACGTTCTTTTTTAAAATATCCCATAAATTTTTATCAATACGATCATTCGATAATTTTGTTTTAATAAGATCATAATCTAAATCATGAAAATATTGGCCATTCAAACGCCAAAGCTCGTCTTCGTCAAATCTGGGTGATGCTTTGCCAAATTTTTTCAAATCAAACCCCTTAATTAAATCAGCAAAGGTATAATGAATAACAATAGGATCCCCTGTCCCAATATGGGCTAAATAACTTCTTATAGCTGCAGGTTCAACCCCAGCATCCCGTAATTGTTGGATAGACAAACTGCCTAATCTTTTTGATAAACCTTCCCCATCCGCATTAACAAGTAAAGGTAGATGAGCAAAAGATGGTGGTTGTGCACCCAAAGCCTGAAAAAGTTGGATTTGTGTTGCTGTATTGGTTACATGATCACTGCCACGAATAACATGGGTAATCGATAAATCAATATCATCAACCACAGAAGGCAATGTGTAGAGATAACTTCCATCTTCACGAACAAGTATAGGGTCACTTTGGCTTGCTTCATTTACATGTTGGGGACCGCGCACAAGGTCATCCCAAGTCACATCAATGGGGTCAAGTTTAAAACGCCAATGGGGTTTTCGACCTTGCTGCTCGAAATTGTCACGCTCGCTTTGGGTTAAGTTTAAAGCAGCCCGATCATAAACAGGGGGTAATCCACGTTGCCTTTGTATTTTTCTTTTAAGATCAAGTTCTTCTGCTGTTTCATAACAAGGATATAATCTTGCTGATGCTTGAAGTTTTTTGACTGCAGCGTGATATAGATCATCCCGTTCTGATTGACGCGCGTAATGATCCCAAGATAATCCCAACCAAGTTAAATCCTCTTTTAAACCATTTTCATATTCAACTTTTGATCTTTCGCGATCTGTATCATCTAATCTTAGAAGAAATTGACCTTGATGAGCCAAAGCAAAAAGTTTGTTATTTAAGGCCAGAAAAATATTACCAATATGCAATCTTCCTGTTGGACTTGGCGCAAAACGTACCCTAATCATTTTTATTCCCCGAAAATCTTATAACCATTAGTTATGGGATAACGCCTGTCACGACCAAAAGCAAGAGGTGTTATTTTAACACCAGGTGCAGATTGACGTCTTTTATATTCAGCACGATCTAACAAATACCATACTTTTTGTACAATTTTTTTACTATGACCTTTTTTTACAATATCTTGCCATGTCATATTTAACTCAATAATACAATGTAAAATATCATCAAGCTGGTCATAAGGCGGTAAGCTATCTTGATCTTTTTGATTAGGACGAAGTTCAGCGGTGGGCGCCTTATGTAAAATAGAAGAGTTAATAATTTGTTTTTTTGGTCCTTTAAAATTATCAGGTTTATTTGTATTTCGCCATTCCACCAAACGATAAACCATAGTTTTATACACATCTTTTAATACATTAAATGCTCCACACATATCGCCATAAAGTGTGGCATAACCTACGGCCATTTCTGATTTATTACCTGTTGTTAAGACAAGTGATTTTGTTTTATTACTAAGGGCCATCAAAATTAATCCGCGTAATCGGCTTTGGATATTTTCATGGGTAATATCTATACCATTTTCTTGATCCAACACGGGATGCAAAATTTGATCAATAGCTCTCATCCCTGGTTCAATTGGTAAAATTTGAAAATCAATTCCTAAATTATCTGCACAATCTTTAGCATCAATGAAACTTTGTTGACTGGTATAAGGTGATGGTAAGAAGATTGAATGTACAGATTGAGAACCAAGAGCATCTACCGCAATGGCTGCAGTGAGGGCTGAATCTATACCCCCACTTAATCCCAAAAGAACTGATGAAAAGTTATTTTTTTGAATATAATCTTTTAATCCCAAAACTAAAGCTTGATAAATTTCTTCTTCAAAAACATTATCTAATAACAATCTTGGATTGATAATTTTTTTTTCCAATACCCAATGTTTTTTTTCTATATTCCATTTTTGGATAGTTATTTCTTCATTAAAAGATGTCATGTGTAAAACAGAGTCACCATTTTTATCTAAAACAAAAGAACCGCCATCAAAAACAATATCATCTTGCCCTCCAATTTGATTGACATAAATTAAAGGTAAACTTGTTTCTACAACACGTTTTTTAGTTTCATTTAATCTTAATTTTTTTTTACCTAAGTCAAAAGGGCTTGCATTACTAACAATTAAAATATCTGCATCTTGCTCTTTCAATTTTTTTGCAGGTTCAATGGACCAAATATCTTCACATACCATAACACCCAAATTAATTCCCTTATAATTTATTGGGGATGGAAAGTTTCCTGATTGAAATAATCTTTTATCATCAAATATCCCATAATTAGGTAATACAACTTTGCGTATAATATTTTGAATATGACCACTCGACATAAAAATTGCAGAATTATAAATATTACCTTCTTCAAACCAGGGGGCGCCAAGCAAAATAGCACAAGATTTATTAAGTGTCTGGTTTGATAATTTTTGTAAAGCAAAATAACAATCTTGCTGGAGGTTAGGTTGAAAAATTAAATCTTCAGGTGGATAGCCTATTAAGGCTAGTTCTGGAAAAATAACAAGATCTGCTTTAGCTTTTAATGCCCGTTGATAATAATCATTAATTAAAGATGCATTACCTTTTATATCTCCAACTTTTGGATTAATCTGGGCAAGCGCAAAAGAAAAATTTTCTACCATTAATATTTTATTCTAAATTATTTAAAGATTAAAAATCATTCTAAAACAAGATATAAAATTTAGCAAATTTTAAATTAAATTAAAATTTTAATAAAATTTTAAATAAACACATATATGTTTTATATAAGACAGTATATTAATAATACGATCCTTATATTTTTTAATAAAATGATAAAATTCTTGGTCACTCATCATCGATTTTTTATGTATATCGCTCCATCCTTAAAGTTAAGGCATTAAAATTAACTAGAATTTTAAAATGTCCTTTAAAACCAACAATAATAACAAAAGGATGTATATCATGCGAATTTTATATAAAACGTTACTTTATGGATCGGCTGCTGTATTTATAACAGCATCTAATCCAGTTATGGCGCAATCAAATGTTTTAACTACTATTCCCGCGGGTATTCCGGGAAATGTATCAAATATCCCTGCCAATAACTGTTCAACCAGAACAGATGTTACATGTGAGGAAGAATATGATTCAAATAAAAACTCCTACAATAGTAGCTTAAATCAAAATGTTGATAATCGCCCTCTTCCAAGTGAAAAAGTCCCAAACAAAGTCTTTATTAGATATCCTAGCCCTGAAATTACCCAGTTACAAACAAGGGCCATTAATCAAGGCTATATTATTTATGACAGTCCCTTTACTTGGCGTGAGGTAAATGCCTTAGATAATGGATGGTGGGACCATGATGCATCAAATGATGAAGTTAGTTCTTCTGTAAAAAGAAATGAAACTATCACAATTCCTGATGCAGCACCTAGCCCAATACCAGCGCCACAGAAAAAATAAAGAATCTGATTTCCTTGTTAAATAGAAAATCCTTATTCAAGGAATAAGGATTTTTTATTAACAATTTATTAATAAAGATTAATGAAAATTAACCATTTATTTATTTGATCCACAACATTCAAAATTCTATATTTATATAGCCTAATTTATATTTATATAGGCCTTATTTGATATTAAAGATGTTTGTACATCTACTATAATTCATTAAATTTTTAATATAATTTTCATAAAGGATAAAAGTAAAATGTCGTTAAGATTATTTAACTATGGTTTTATAACCATTATTTTAAGCCAAATGGTATTTATAAATACCTCTCATGCCCAATCTTCATCCTCAAGTTGTTATGGTGAAAATCTTGCTAATGAATGCAGCAGGCAATTTGATCAACAAAAACGTGGTAAAGTAACCATTAAATTTACCGATGGTTTTTTTGCAGGTTTAAATACTAGAACCTATGGTAATGAAGGTGGGCTCGCCTATTCAGCCCAGCCAGGTAAAGGGGTTTTGTCAGGAAATTTTAATGCCGGTACTAGTAGCGCTAAAGTTGCGAAAGGTGTTGCTGAAAACATTGTAGGTGGAAATAAAGCCACAAACATGCCTGGAAGAGGCGCTACTTACGATACAATTAATTATAAAAATGGTGATACTAAAACAATAACTTATACAGATAATAAAAAAACTACTGTCTTGGAAACTGAATATACAATTAATGATGGTAAAGGTGGTCAGATAAAAGTTGTTGTTGATAATTATGGTCAAGTTTCCATTACAACGACTAAGGGACCTCTTGATCCAGCTTTTGTTGCAAAGGTTGTTGATGAAATTACTGGGAAAGCTGGTTATGATATTGAGCTTCGTACATTTGCTGGTCCATTTAATAAAAATGGTTCCACAAATAACCTGACAGATAGAACTTTAAGTGATGACAAAAGTTTTGCTGCTAAAGCCAGTGAAAAAGCTAAATCTCCACCTAAAGATCCCAAAAGCCCTCTTTAATAATCCAACTATCATTTACTTAAAGAAACCTTTCTTTTCTAAAAGAAGAAAGGTTTCTTTTTGAAAAAAATTAACACTTTGTTAATATATTCATTTTAATGTTTTATAATTAAAAATTATTAATAAATATTTTTTATTATCAAATATTTTATATTATAAAGGTAATCCGATGCTTAATTTATTTAAACTAGCTATTTGTGGGATTATAGGTTTAATTAGTCAAACAGCTTTCGCCGCAAATGATTTTTGTACCTCAGGTTCCACAGCACTCTATTGTGAATTTTTAGGCAAACAGTTTGATCAGCAAATCCAAGGAAAAGTTTCAAAAAAATTTATCGATAATATATCTGGCAACATAATAACTCGAACTTTTGATGATGGGGGCATTCTTACCTATTCAACCGAGACTGGTAAGTCTTTTTTATCAGGTAATTTTCCACCTAAAAGTCAAAGTGCGAATGTAGCTCATGCTACAATCGATACTATGGTAGGTGGGGATAAGACAGTAAGTTCAGTCATATCAGGACCGAATTCGGAAAGAATTACCTATAAAAACGGTGATATAAAAAATATTAATTATACTGACAGTACAAAAACCAAAATTGATCAGGTCAGTTATCGTATTTATGATGGTAAAGGAGGTACAATCACAATATATGTGTCTAATACCGGGGAAGTCACTATTAACACAACCAATAAACCTTTTGATCCAGTTTTAGTTAAAAAAATAGTTGATGCGATTACTGAAGGTGCTGGTTATGAACGTGAACTTAATAGTTTTGCTGGACCTTTTAGTCAAAAAAGATCAGAAACATATTTTATGGATAGAACTTTAAATGATGATAAAAGTATTAGTGAAAAAAGAAATGAAGCTAAACAAAAGCAAAAAGACACACCCGCTAATGTGCGTTAATAAGGATCTTAAATAATCGTCATTTCATAAAATCTTCCTTCTCTAAAAATAAGAAAGGTTTATTTTGATGATATTAATAGAATTAACTATTTATTAACATTCATTAACAGAAATTAACCATCAATTTATTTGATAATAAAATTAATTTTTGTCATTATAACAAACATTAAATAGCTGAAAAATTTTAGCTATAATATTTATCCACCAAATTTTTTATATTAAAGGTTATACCCATGTTCAATCTGTCTAAAACCCTTATTTATGGTTTTGCAGCTACCATAATTACCCAAACTGCATTTGCACAAGATGTTAATAGTTGTATTTATGCGACTGATCCAGCTGCTGCTTGTGGTGCATCTGTTGAAAATCAACAACCACCTTTTGCTGCCGATTATCCTGGAAAAAAACTTGACCAACAAACCCGTGGAAAACTTTATACAAGATATACAGACAGCCTTTCTGGCGGTATGCAAGTAAGAACATTTGAAAAAGATGGAAGTCTTACCTATTCAACCCAACCTGGTAAAGGTGAATTAAAAGGTGCCTTTAACGCTGGTACACGTGGTGCTCAAACTACAAAAGCCGTTATGGATAAAAACATAGGTCAAGGTAAAGCACCAAAAATTAGCGTTGTATTAGCAGGCCGCAAAGTTGATTTTTATGCTAATTTTGATGTAAAATCTGTAGATATCAAAACTGGTGATACTATTTATGTTGCTAATGATGGCAAGGGAGGCCAGATTAAAGTATCTGTCGCTCCAAATGGATCTGTCACAATTGAAACAACAAAAAAACCTGTTGATCCAGCTTTCGTTAAAAAGATAGTTGACGAAATTACTGAAGGTGCTGGGTTTGGCCGTGAACTTAATACACTTGTTGGTAATTTTCCACGTCCAGGTAATCCAGAGACAAACAGTTTAGTACCTGATCACACTTATAATGATGATAAAAATATGAGCGAAAAAAGAAGCGAAAAAGCCAAACAACCACATGAGCCTAATAAAAACCCACCTGAAATAAAATAATATTACAATAATTTGTTTCATAAGGTTGTTTATTAAATCCCCCTCTCTTTGGAGGGGGATTAATTTATTGTATTATTATTATAATTCTTGTATAAAATTACGATAATTCAGATTATTTTAGAAAATTAATGAGATTTTAATCATTTTTGTTCATTATTATCTTACAATTTATAAGATTCCATGTATAATATTTTTATATTTTAATTATTAATTATTCAAAAAATATTATATTAGTTTTCTTTGTAGAAATTTGTATGAGTATTTTATTTATAAAAAATATAATTCAAACTAACAAATACAAATCAATAATGTATTTATTGATGCTTATTATCTTTTCAATAAATACACCGTGGGTATATGCACAAACACCAGATCAACAAAGTGAAATAGTATCCACCAAAGCTTCGTGCTTACCCGGTCAATACTATGCAGCATCATGTTTATATATAGCCTTTCAAAAAATTAAATCCTTAAAAAGTGCAAAACAGTACGCTCTCAACCCAAACCAACGTGATATAGATATGGGGGATGGTTTTGTTACACGTTATTATGAAGATGGGGAAAAGGCTTTTTATAGTTTAGAGGCGCAAAAAAGTGGAATCGGTGCCATAATTCCTAGTGGACCCACAGCAAAAGCATTTAACGATGCAGGACAAGAGCTTTTAGGTAAAGGAAGCGATATTGTTCAAAAAAATAGTTCCGATGAAAAAGATATAATAGGCTATCGGAATGGAGATATAAAAAGCGTTAACCGTAAAACAGGTGATACAACTTATAGTTTAAATAACGTAAAAGGTAGGCCTGTTTTAGTTACTGTCAGAGCTGATGGCAGCGTTATTATTGATACACCTAAACCACCCACAGACCCCGATTTAATTAAAGAAATTTTAAGCACTGTGGATAAAGTAATGGGATACAATCGTAATTCCCAAAAAATTGGTCCTTTTAACAATTCTAATTCATCGGAATACAATCCATTAGCTAATGATTTTTCAACAAATGATGTAGATGAAAAAGGTATGTCAGTCCGTACAAAAGAAAGAGATCGCTTAATAACTATACCTGCACTTGATTATAAGGGACCTAAAAATTTACCCTCACCTGACCCACAACCTTCACCCCATCCACAGCCTTAATCATAATGTGACTTAAGATTAATATCTTATTTCAATAATTTATATTATTAATCATAAAAATTTTATTACTCTTTACCCCCTAAGTATAAATTTTTATGCTTAGGAGGTAATTTATTTCAATGTACCCTATTTTGGCCAGTCCATCTATATCTTATATCCCATATAGAATGACGAATATAAGTTCTTTGCAGCCAACGATCATGTCCATCAAAGGTTGCCGTATATTCTGTGCGTGCATGTACACCCTTGCGGTTATTTAATAATAATACTTCTCCTGGTTGCAAATGTACTTTACGTGATACATCAGAACGTCCACATATTTCTTTTAAATGTTCAAAAGCTTTTTCTGCTTCATTTGTTAAAGGCTTAACCCCATTTGCAGCAATAGAAATTTCTGGATATTGTTCAGAACCAGATATAATGGGTAAATCTTTAGAATAAACAACTTGGCCACTTACTTGTTCCCGGCTGTATGTGCTAGGTGCATTCATTTTAAATAAAGGTGATCTTAAAATAATCTTATCATGTTCAGTTAATTTATTACAAATATCGCGTGCATCAGCATAATAAGTGTAAGCTTCCCCTTTTGGATCAGATTTAACACAAAATAAAATAAGAAAATCAGGATTACTTACATGATAAAAACCACTGTCATCATAAACAGCATCATTATGAAAATTTAAAAATACTTTATATCCTTGATTAGACTGGGTATATCCACCTTGTTCAACCGGAACCACATCATGAATAACTTGACCAGATTTTTCACTTTTATATCCCAATGGCTCTCCCACAATTTGGGATAAACCCAAAAGACACGCCTCTGTTACAAAGGTTTGTTTCATCATACTGGGATATCCATCCATAGGTGTTGGGGGTAATGTGCTATCAACTGGAAAATTTTTTAATAATATTACCCCATCGCTATCTGGAAATCGTGCAAAATGAAAAATTTCTTTTAAAATACCTTTTGGTAAATTAGCAAAAATTGGATAAATATCTAATAAAAAATTCTCCAAATCTTTGTAAGGAGAAGGTAACTTCATCAAAGTTGAAAGTAATAATTTTTTTGTATCATCAGGTAAGGTTATTATATTCATTTTTTTTCCTATATTTTATAATTTATAAGTTACTGTATTTTTCATACAAGGATTGTTCAGATTGAATGTGTTTTTTATACGCTGGCTTTGAAAAATAAAGTATATCTCCTTCAATTTTTGTAAATAGACTATTATTGGCTTTATGCAACAAAGAATCTTGTAATAATTTTGTATTACGTCTCTTGGTTGTATCACTAAGTTTCAAATTACCAAAACGGTGGTAACGTATTGCGCCCGATTGATCGCGCATAGGTAAAATATTTGAATGAGCATAACGGCTTGCACTAAAAGGTATATCTAATGTACCTTGGGCAAACCCATCGGTAATTGCTTGATACATATTTTCATGTTGTAAAATAGGTTCTAAAATTTCTTCTGTTTCACGTATAATCCAAAATTCTTCTTCTTCAACTGCTTCTTGTTCAATTACAATAAAATCAAATATATTGCTTGAAGCCATTCTTGCTGTCCATATTCCTGCAATATTTGCGTCAACACTTGGAATACCAAGAGCTTCTTCATATGTTTTCGTAATTAACTTTGTAGCTTTTCCTTTCACTGCAGTTAAAGCACCATAAAAAATTAATGCTTCTGCTTCAAATCTTTCTTTAGGAAAAGGTCCCATATATTCATGAAATACTGGAAAAACATCAACCTGATTACTAATAAATTTTTTGCTTAATGTCCGTATAGCTTTCAAAGTTGCAATATCTTGGATAAAATGGCCCGTTTGACAGCATGCTATAGACAAACAACGCACCCCTTGTGCCGCTGCCAACATTCCTTCAAGCATGGTAATTGCCAGACTTATTGAAGGTGGCATTAAAACTGCTGTTAATGTACCAAATAATTCTCGATCAACAATAATATTTTCTTGCGCTAAAACACCACATAATTGATCAACGTAACGCCACGCATCTAAAGAATGGGACAAAGGTATTTCTTTACAATATGGTAAATTATAACATATCCCACCACCTTCAAACGATGTAATTCCAGAAGCTATTGCCATTTCAAAAAGCAATCTTGCATCAGGTGAGCCATGTCGTATCTCAAGAGGTACCTTAATAGCTTGATTAATCTCTTGTCCTAACTTCCAACCATGACTTACCAAAGGGTAACCATTAAGATGATCGGGTGCTTCTTTCAGGATGTGTGTGGCTTTATCGAACTTTGCTAATCTTGTATGCGCATCAATTGTCAAAGACAAAATATTCGGATGTGCTTTATTTTCCAAATTCTGTAAAAGTGAAAGCATTTTAGCATGTTCGCCAACACCACAGCGTGGCTGTAAAAGAAGATTATTTTCTTTATCCGCTTCAAATAAAAGTTGATGTACGGTTGGTTTTTTAAGATTTTGAATATAATGAATGGTCTGCTGACGTGACGGCAATAAATAGCGTTCTAAAAGACCAGAATCTAATTCATCTTTGGGGTCATTTATCATTATTATACCCTTAGTATTTTAATATAAATTTTTATTTATATACTCATGAAAATTAACTTTCAGAATGAATAGATTTTTTATTCGGATATAAAGAGAAAAATTCCTTAGCATAACGTTTTTTTTGCTCTTCTGAATTATTAACTCTGGAATTATTTTCAGGTTCTTCTTGTAATTCATAAAGTTGATTATGTATTTGCTGGCCAATTTCTATTAATTTATCATCAGGCACAATAAATCTTTCTATACCATTTTCTTCAGTAAATTTCGTTAATAACTTGCCAGGTTCAATATTAACCGAAACACCTTTTTGATGTAAGAATTTTTTAACATCAAAAAAGCCACATGTTACAACAATTATATGAGGTTTATTTGCATCTGGTATAACAATTGGAACATTATCTTCTTTTAAGAATTCCATTGCATTTAAAGCTTGTTCTTCATTTTCAAATGATAAAACAACAGAGCGTTGATCTACAATAACAGCTTTAACTGGTGTGCCTTTTCCAATAGAGGTACCAATATGATAGTCACTATGATTTAAATGACATACAATATCAACACCATGTTGTTGCGCAAAACTAATGGCACGGTGATGCATAACTTTTGCACCTGATAAAGACATTTCCAAAACTGATTCAAAAGGTACTGAGGGAAGAAGTCTGGTATTATCAATAAGATTAGGATCTGCACTATAAATACCAGCTACATCTGAATAGATTTCACATTTTGGCAATCCTAGAGCAACAGCTAAAATAATCGCTGTTAAATCAGAACTATTTTTACCTAGCCATGTTGGTCTATTCTTAATATCAGTTGCTTGGCCACCTGGTACAATAACAACATCTTTTTCAACAAAAGTATCTAACATAGCGTGGCTGCTAAATGATCTGAGACGTGCTCTTGAAAAATGACTATCTGTTAAGATATTGATTTGATACCCTGTTAAAACAGAAACACTAACACCACAAGCTTCTAATGCTATACGCAAAAGATTTGCACCCATCGTATCAGCAAGCGGCAGAAATGAATCTACGGCTTCGGGCGAAATGTTAGGATTAACACTTAAAGCAAGTTCGCGCATTTGTTCTGTCAATCCTGACATAGCACTGACGACGACGACCAATTTTTTACTATCCGTTTGAAGCCGGTTTCGCAAAAAATAAGCAATCTTAAAAAAATCTTCTGTATCGGTGAATGTTGATCCACCAAATTTAAGCACATGCATTGACATTATATTGCTCCTTTCCTAAAAAAATTTCAGCTATTTGAATCGCATTAAGAGCTGCACCAATTCTCAGATTATCTGCAACAAGCCATAACCATCCAGCTTTAGGATTATCTGGATCCACACGTACACGTCCCACATGAACATGATCAAAATTATTTATAGTACGTGGGGTTGGATATCCCTCTAACCCTTGCCCTTCATATACAGTTACTTCAGGTTGTTTGGCAAGCATCGTCAAAATATTTTTTTGATCCAAATGATGATCACATTCAAAATAAACTGCCTCAGAATGACAATTAACAACAGGAACACGTACACAAGTTGCACTTACAAGAAGTTCTGGCTTATCCATAATTTTTCTTGATTCTTGACGCATTTTTTGTTCTTCCAACGTAAAACCAGTTTCTAATCTTGTATCAATATCGGGAATAAGATTAAAAGCTAATGTTGTTGAAAACTTTTTTGATGAAGGTAAAGTTTCATTATTATGTAAACTTTTATCTGTATTTTCTATCAAATCATTAATACCACTTAATCCCCGACCCGAGGCTGCTTGATAGGTACTAACAATAATCTTTTTAAGATTATAATACTGATCAATTGGTTTTAGCAAACGAACTAAAGGTATTGTTGAGCAATTTGGGTTTGCAATAACACCAGATTTTGGCTTTTGATAAAGAAGATGCCCGTTAACTTGGGGTACAACTAATGGGGTTTGATGGTCCATTCTAAAAGCATTTGTGTTATCAATAACAATTACACCTTTATCCGTTGCTTTTTTTACCCATTCTTGGCTAATGCCAGTCCCTGCTGAAAAGAAAGCAAGATTAACTTGCCCAAAATCAAATTCAGCCAAATCATGGATAGGATAATCTACATTTTTAACTTTTAAATGTTTACCTTTAGATTTTGCTGACGCCACAAGATAAAGATTATCGTAATAAAAATTTCTTTCTTCAAACAAAGAGATAAGTGTCGTACCAACGGCACCCGTTGCTCCAACAATTGCAATATTGATAGGGTTAAGTACATTTTTTGTATAAGGGTTATGCATAGAGATATTCCTGGTTTTGGATTTGAGATTGATCAATTAAGGTTCTAAGAACAGTTAGCAGCTGATCAGGTGTTTCAAGAATAATATCAACACCAAGTTTTTTAAGATTAGAATGTAAATTTTTCTCCTTTTCACTTCCAACTGATAAATTACCCCCTAAAATAATTGGACAATTTACATTGTA
The DNA here is from genome assembly GCA_019695395.1 of Alphaproteobacteria bacterium. NCBI lineage: Bacteria > Pseudomonadati > Pseudomonadota > Alphaproteobacteria > Alphaproteobacteria bacterium. The sequence goes on along the minus strand of JAIBAD010000038.1, from coordinate 3,976 downwards.
TTTCTTTTTCAAACTTTCTAATTCTTGAAGATCCTCTGCAGCATGTCCATTAAGACTACCAATTACAATAGCTATAGCGGAAGAATTTTCCATATACGCATCCATAAAATCTTGAACAGGTGTACATGCGCCTAAATTGACTACATCAAATCCACAATCACGTAAATAAATTGCAATTAAATGATTTGCAACAATATGCGCATCACTTTCTGCAACACCTAAAATAATTTTAGGTTTGCTGGAATGGGTTTTAGTATCAAAAGAGTGATATAACCCCATGGATACAGGATTGTTTGATATAAATTCATTGGAAAAAGTAGATATAATATTATTCATAGTCATGTTTAAATCTCCCTAGGCAAAATTTTTAACTTTAGAAAATGAAGGTTTCAGTGACCAATTTAAATTGACACCTAAACCTCCTAAAATAATTAAGGCAATTCCTAATCCTTGAAGCCAATGAATTGTATGGCCATAAATTAAATAATCAAAGAAAACCGCCATCACCGGATAAATAAAAGATAAAACCGCAATTAAAGGTGTTGGTAGTTTAGGATAGGCTGAATACATCAACACATACATAATGCATGTATGGATGAGCCCCATACCACCTAAATAAAGCCAATGTTTATCTATGGTCATGGGAACTAGGTCAAATGTAACAAAGGGAAAAAGAAGTATTGATCCTAAAGTTACTTGGATCAATGTCGTAATATGAGGTCTAACTCCTTTTAATCCTTTGCCTATAATTGTCGAACATCCATAAAGAAATGCCGCAACTAGAGAACAAATTATTCCTTGAAAATAACTTTCATTAAAATCAAAACTTGAAGTTGAAAATTTAATAATATCTGTGACCAGAACAACCCCAATAAAGGCTGCTATAATCCAACCAATTTTATTCATTGTAATGGTTTCTTTAAAAAAGAAAGCTCCAAGTAAGACAACATAAAAAGGTTGGGTATGGTACACGACCGTCCCCAATGTTATGCCGCCCGTACCTGCCCCACTTTTCGTAATCAGATCAAATGATTTAAAAAGTAAGACCCAGTTAAAAACAATACAAGCACCCCCTAGTAAAATGAGGATCAATTTCCTTTTGTCTAAACCAGTATCTTTAAAATAGCCACGTAGTACGCAAAACGTTGCCATAAAAATAACCCCAAAAAGACATCGAAAAAACACAACATTAAAGCTGGTCTGTACGATGGATTGCGCTTCGGTTGCAAAGATTCCTACCGTCCCGGACAGAATCATTGCAAGAATTAATTGGATTGCACCAATTGATTTTTTTTGATGAGTAAACATTATATTCCTTGCATAACAAGAATTTTGGATTTATATTGAGTGATAAGTATAAAAGTCATTGTTTTTCCCTCTATTTTGACTGGATATACGCTAAAAAATGATTTGGTTGTTTGGACATATAATTTAAATTAGTTACGTGAGTAAATTTCATAAAATACGTGCCCCCTTTATTCATTAATCGTACAGAATTATATGGCGCTTTTTTGTACTTAACAAATTCAAACATCTAATCATTAATATGAGCTAAATTCATGGAATTTTCTTCTAAACAACTTCCTTCCCTTTCGGCCCTTAGAGTTTTCGAAATTAGTTCGAAATCTCTTAGTTTTACTAAGGCTGCTGTAGAATTAGGCATTAGTCAGAGTGCTGTTAGTCATCAAATTAAAGCTCTTGAAACATTTCTTGGGGTACAACTTTTTATTCGCGATAAGACAAAACTTTTACTTAGCCCCGAAGGGGAAGTCTTAGCTGATTCAATGCATAAGGCCTTTGATATTCTTCACGAATCAGTTGATAAAATACGTTCAGGTAGTACCAGCCGCTCTTTGAATGTCAGCGTTTTCTTCACTTTTTCTGTTAAATGGCTTCTCCCCCATCTTCAATCATTCCGCACCCAATATCCTGATATTGATATACGTGTTGAAGCTAAGGATAGTTTATGTAATTTTACATCAGACCGAATTGATGTGGCGATAAGATATGGCGCTGGGGTTTATCCGAATTTAATCTCTGAACTCTTACGAAGAGAGCAGGTTTTTGCTGTGTGCAGCCCAAAATTTTTAGAAGAGAATCATGTGAAATCTTTTTCTGATCTTGAAAAAGTAACATTATTACATGATGAAGGAAGAAATCTTTTCCCCGAAGGACCTGATTGGGCTATTTGGCTTCAAAGGGCAAGTTATCTTCCCATTAAACCAACCAAGAACCTTTATTTTACCCATTCCAATTTAGCCTTACAAGCTGCGATTGACTCCCAAGGTGTTGCGCTTGGTCGTACTGCCCTGGTTGCGGACGACATAAAACAAGGTAAACTTATGAGATTATTTGATGTCGAAATTTTTTCGGATAATTCTTATTATCTTGTTTACCCTCAAACCAAAGATCATAAAATTACGCTTCAAGCTTTCCGCCGTTGGATTGCAGACGAAATTAATAAAGATCCAATTTTTAAAACTACGGCAAATAGTGGTAATAATAGCAATATAAGACATAGACCAGAATCTTTTTCTCTTAGTCCTTTAACTTATTAATATTAATTAAAAGGTGGGGCATAAATTAACCCACCTCTGCTCCACAAATCATTAAGGGCACGGGGCAATTTTAATTCCGATAAAACACCAAAATGTCTATCAAACAATTCGCCATAATTGCCTGTTTGCAAGGCTATTTGGCTAATCCAATCTTCGGGTAATGTCATCACATTAGTTGCTTCCATAATTTTATTTTGGATCCGTGCTACAATAGTTTGATGGACTGTATCACTTTGAATTGTTGAGGAGGATACCCCAACCTCTTCTAACATTATTAAAGCATAAAAAACCCATCTGACAATTTTCCACCATTTTTCATCGCCTTCGGCCACAAAAGGTCCCATAGGTTCTTTAGAAATCATGTCGGGTAAAATGATATGGTCATCTGGTGATGATAATTGATTTCGCTCAGCAGCAAGAGCTGTCCTATCAAGAACATAGGCATGATATTGACCAGAAAGATATTCTTTCATGGCTTCTTCAGGTGTGGCAAAGCTACGGACAGAAAATCCCCGTTGTCTACTGCTGAAAAAATCAGATAAATTTTGTGCTGTTGTCGTCCCTGCTTGAATAGCAAATCTTGGTTCATCTATTTCTAAAATATTGTTAATTTTTAATTTTTTTGGTGATAAAAAACCTTCACTATCATAATAAATAACACCAACAAAGGTAATACCAAGTTCAATATCACGCGATAATGTCCCTGTTGCGTTAGCCGTTAAAATATCAACATCTCCTTTTGCTAAGGAAGTAAACCGATCTTGTGGGGCCAAAGGTATAAATTCTACTAATCCTTTATCTCCTAATGTTGCAGCCGCAACTGCTTGGGCAAAATCTACATCAAAACCACGCCATATACCTAAATTATCTTTGTAGGATAAAGGCCTAATACCTTGGCTTACCCCCGCACGCAGGGTACCACGACGTATAATCTTTTTTAAGGTTGGACAAGGGATAGGCAATGTAAAAATCCTTTTAAATATTTAAAATAAACAAGACCGCTTTTGATATATTCTTGCTTCCAAGTTAGAGCATATGTCAAGCCCTGATTCACTACCTTATAATGCTCAACTATAAAATAATTTCATATATCAAATTAGTATAATTCATACATAAGGAATATTTTTGTCGTAGTTTTTCTAAAAAATCATCAAATAAATATCTACTGATTCGGTCATAAATATAATAAAATTTTTAATCAAATTTAGCATCAACAACCAATTTGAAATGAAGTTACCTTTCCATCACCAAGAAGATACGATATTTTTTTCTCAATAATTTTAAATTCTTTTTTAGTAAAAGAATAAAAGGGTTTTATTTTTATTTTCCAATTATTTTTTTGCCTTGGATATGACCAAACAGCATGAACTTGTCCATCTTTTAAAATACCCGGTGAAATCCACCCTGCGGTACCATAA
>JAIBAD010000037.1 GCA_019695395.1 Alphaproteobacteria bacterium | reverse complement strand
TCACTGAAATTATCACTTGTGAAATCAACTATATCTAGATCATCCCCACCATCTATTATATCTTCTGCTCTATCTGCTGACATTTTAAATACATCTTCGCCACTATCACCATTTAATTGATCATTCCCCCCTAGATCCGTCATTAAATCGTCCCCAGATCCCCCATATACTTGATCATTATCAAAACCTGCTTGAATGATATCATCACCCTCATCTCCATAAATCATATTGTTTCCGCCATATTCAATAATTTGATCATCACCTAATCCACCATGAATTCTATCCTTACCAAAAGAAAACCCAAAATAGTACTCTTCAATATAATCACGACCTTCATCTCCAAAAACTGAATCATCACCTCTGCTGTTGGTAATTTTATCATCTCCATCCCCTCCTATAAGGATGTCATTGCCATAATTATCTTGTAGAGTATCATTGCCTTTACCACCTTCTAATATACCGTTACCACGTAATGTATCATCTCCATCATCACCTAAAAGTAAACCCGAACCAGTAATTTGGTCATTCCCATCATCACCATGAAGCACACCATTGACGCTAGAAATTATATCATCCCCATTACCTCCATTGATTAAATCAAATCCTTTCTCTCCACCATATAATTTATCATTTCCATCTTCTCCATAAATTTGATTATTCCCATTACCCCCACTGATTAAATCACTTCCATTTCCTCCATTAATAAAATCATCACCATCTTTAGCAAAAATTGTATCCTCGCCCTCGTCCCCAAAAAGTATATTATTTCCATCATTTGTATAAATATAATCATTACCCTCACCACCCTGAATTTCATTATTTCCCTCCTCATCAAAAATAGAATCATTCCCCTTGCCACCTTGAATTAAATCTTTTCCAAGCCCCCCAACAATATAATCGTCACCTTGATCCCCATCAATAAAATCGTTCCCCGTACCACCATAAAGCTCATCCCGTTGATCTGCTCCAATAAGAATATCACTGCCATCTAATCCTTGAAATATATAAGAAAACCCGGACCCACCAACTAAAATATCGTCACCTGCCGTCCCAAGTGTTACGACGGTAAGGGGCAATAATTCTTCCAAGGCCAAATCATTTACTTTTTCAATTTTAAATTCATCATTATTAGTATTAAATTTTAATTTATTTTTAGTAATATTAAAATTAATTTTATTCATCATATAAATCCTTTTAATAATGTTTTATTTAATTACATAATTGATATTTTTTAATATAGTCCCATATCAAATTATACTCAGTTTAATTATGATTATTACCTTAAACTAAAAAATCAAAAAATAAATATTTTTTATCTAAAAATTTATTATTATTAAAATAAATATATCATTTATTTTAATAATAAATTAAAAACTTAAATCATTTTTTTCGAGATTTTTAATTTCATCTCTGATTTTGGCTGCTTCTTCAAATTCCAAATTTTCGGCGGCAGCTTTCATGCGTTTATGCAAAGACGCAATCATTTTTTGCAATTGCTTTTGGTTCATAGGTTTGTTGAGATTTGTTTCCACCTCAACGTGATCTTTTTCATAGACGCTAGATAATATATCATTAATCGACTTTTTAATGGATGCAGGTGTGATGTTATGCTGCTCATTATATTTTTTTTGCTTCTCACGTCGGCGATCGGTTTCATCCAATGCTGCCTTTAATGATTTTGTCATAACATCGGCATATAATAAAACACGGCCATCTACATGGCGCGCCGCACGTCCAATAGTTTGAACCAGCGATGTGGTGGAACGAAGATAGCCTTCCTTATCGGCATCTAAAATTGCGACAAGCGCACATTCTGGTATATCTAAACCCTCTCGCAACAAATTGATTCCGACAAGTATATCAAAGGTCCCGCGCCGTAATTGTTGGATAATATCGATACGTTCTAGTGTTTCGATATCGGCATGCATATAACGGACCTTTAATCCCATTTCTTGCATATAATCTGCTAAATCTTCGGCCATTTTTTTGGTTAATGTCGTAATTAAAACCCGGTATCCTTTTTTAATTGTAAGACGTGCTTCATTAATCACATCATCAACCTGATTTTCAACCGGTCTTATCTCACAAACGGGATCCATTAATCCGGTGGGACGAATAATTTGTTCGGTAAATACACCTGCTGTTCGTTCAAGTTCCCAAGGACCGGGAGTGGCTGACACAAAAATTGTTTGCGGCCGCATCACATCCCATTCTTCGAATTTTAGCGGCCTGTTATCCACACAAGATGGTAATCTAAACCCATATTCTGCTAAGGTTGATTTCCGGGAAAAGTCACCCTTATACATACCCCGTAATTGCGGGACACTCACGTGACTTTCATCGACAATTAATAAAGCATCTTCTGGTAAATATTCAAATAAGGTGGGTGGGGGTTCACCTGGATTGCGGCCTGTCAAATAACGCGAATAATTTTCAATACCAGAACATGATCCCATCGATACAATCATTTCTAAATCAAAAATTGTTCTTTCTTTTAAGCGTTGATATTCTAAAAGTTTATTATTTTGTTGAAGCTCGTTTAATCTTATTTTTAATTCATCTTTAATTTTTTTGACAGCTTGTTCCAATGTAGGTTTGGGAGTTACATAATGGCTGTTGGCATAAATTTTAATGGTATCAAGAGCGACAAATTTCTGACCAGTTAAAGGATCAAATTCCACAATGCTTTCAATTTCATCCCCAAAAAAAGATAGGCGCCATGCCCGATCTTCCATGTGAGCAGGAAAAATTTCAACACTATCCCCACGTACACGAAACGTCCCACGTTGAAAGGCAAGATCATTACGTTTATATTGTAATTCAACCCAATGCCGCAAAAGATCATTGCGATTAACAACTTGTCCTTTATAAAGAGTGATTGTCATGGCCGAATAATTTTCGGGCGATCCTATACCATAAATACACGACACGCTGGCCACAATAATGATATCACGTCGTTCAAATAACGCCCGGGTTGCCGAATGGCGCATGCGGTCAATTTGTTCATTAATTGATGATTCCTTTTCGACATAGGTATCCGTTCTTGGCACATAAGCTTCAGGTTGATAATAATCATAATAGGATACAAAATATTCAACCGAATTCTCAGGAAAAAAGCTTTTCATTTCGCCATATAATTGTGCTGCCAAAGTTTTATTATGTGCCAAAATTAAGGTTGGCCGTTGAACCGTTTGAATAACATGGGCCATGGTAAAGGTTTTACCAGATCCCGTGACACCTAAAAGAACCTGATCACGATTATTGTCACGAAGACCTTGAATCAGATCCGAAATTGCTTGGGGTTGATCGCCAGCTGGCTTAAAATCAGAGACCAGAGAAAATTTTTTATCTGGATAGACAAGCTTAGTTTCGGTAACATTAGGTGATGATAGTAACGACATCTTATCTTTATATTTCTTTTAACAATGATGGTTGAAGCAACCCACGATTTTTCCATTCATCAATCGCATCTTTTAAAGATATATCAAGGGACCGGCATGTTAAACCCAATTCTTGTTTTGCTTTGGCAGAATCGAATGACATAGGTGCTTTGGTTAATCTTACCCCCGTTAAAGGTGCTATAGGTGGCCTACGACTTATATAGTCAGCCCACACTTCATTAACAAGGGCAACCATATAGGCAAAAGCGTAAGGAATTTTAACTTTGGGCATAGATCTTTTAGTATAGGTTGATAATTTTTGTAACAAATCATGTAAATAAAGATTGGTATGACCTAAAATATATCTCTCCCCTATTTCACCATGACGTAAGGCTAAAATATGACCCATCGCTGCATCGCGTACATCAATAAAATTTAGCGCACAATCCAAATAGGCTGGGGCCAGACCATTAAGGAAATTTAAAATCATTTTACTGGGTGGTGTTAATTTATAATCCCCGGGTCCAATAGGTAAGGTTGGATTTACAATCACCACAGGTAATCCTTGTTTTACGGCATTAAAAGCTTCCTGTTCGGCTAAAAATTTTGACCTGCAATAGGGTCCAGGCATATCTCCTAATACTGGCTCTGCTGTCTCATCCGTAAGATGATCCTGTCTTTGTTCCTTGGTTCTGATACGGGCAGCACTTAAAATAGATTCGGTTGATGTATAAACAACTTTTTCAACGTTATGTTTTAATGCTTTATCCAAAACAATTTTTGTCCCCATATAATTAACGTAATGAAAATCTTTTTTATTTTTTGTCCAAAGGTTTGGGTTCGCAGCGACATGATATAAATATCGAGCCCCCTTCATCGCTTTTGCCACGGTATCTATATCTGTAATAGACCCTTGAATATATTCTACCCCTTCTATTTTAGATGGAGGTGATGAAAGATCCAAAATACGAACTTGTTCACCATTTTGTACCAGCATCTTAACCAGATGATTTCCAATAAATCCACATCCCCCTGTTACAAGTATTGTCATTTTTAATCCATCACCTTTTGAAAATTATATTAAAATATCATGCTATTTACCGGTGTTAATTTAATGTTTGGGGTACTTGTTTCCATAAAAGTCTTTCTTTATACCAAACATAAATACCGCTTCCAATAATAATCAAACTTCCAACCCACCCCCAAAAATCTGGCATGGTACCAAAACAAATAATTCCAATTAACGCTGCCCAAACAAGTTGACTATAACAAAAAGGTGCCAATAAAGATGCAGGTGCTTTGGAAAAAGCGTAAATAATTAAAAATTGAGCCACCACATGAAATGCGGCCATGGTCATAATAACCACCCATCCCCTTACATCGGGGGTATGCCAGTAAAAGAAAACAAAAAAGCTTGATGCTACTAATCCAACCGTCATCGTAAAAAACAATGTGGTAAAAAAATGATCAAATTTACTCGTCTTCCGGGTAAAGGTTAATCCCAAGGCCCAAAAAGCTGCCGCAGCTATTCCTAAAACACCTCCCCATTTAAAAGCATCTGTGCCTGGACGAACAATAATAATAATACCAATCATCCCAACAATAACAGCAAGCCATCTATTGGTGCTGACCTTTTCTTTTAAAAATATAATAGATAAAATTGTAACAAAAAATGGAGACGCAAATCCAATGGCGGTGGCTTCTGCTATATTTAATAAGGCTAATGATCCAACAAACAACACGCTTGATGCTGTAATGGTTAATCCCCTAATAATTTGCCATTGGGGTGTTTGGGTCACAAAAAAAGGTCTATTTTTTTTCCAAAAAAAAGCAGGTAAAATATATAAAACCCCAAATAAATAGCGACACCAAAGTATCTGTATCGGTGAATAAGAGTCTGTTAAATATTGCGCCAACCCATCATTAATGGCAAAAGCAATAACCCCAACCAGCAAAATTAAAATAGCATCTAAAGGAAATATGGTGTTTTCATTATTATTCATACAATGTCAATTCTTAAATGACATACATCATTTAATAAGTTTGGTTATATTTTTAAAATCTGGATGGCTAGAATCTTTAAGCCATTCAAAAAGAACCATTTCAAGGGTGGCAAGCATACACCCTGCTTTTTGCATACGCTTTAACCCCATTTTATAATCATGAGGGTATCGTGATGATACAGCATTACTGACAATAAAAGGAACAAATCCTGCTTCTTTCAAATGTAAGGCTGTTTGCAAAACACAAATATGCGTTTCAATACCACATATAATAACCTGCTTGCGGTTGATTTGGTGGATGCGCTCTTTCATCGCTTGATCGGCATAACAAGAAAAACTTGTTTTCTCCATAATTTTATCTTTAGAAATTTCCGACCTTAACATAGGGACGGTTAACCCTAATCCTTTTGTATATTGTTCAGAAACCAACATAGGAATATTTAAACTTGCGGCAGCTTTCAATAAAATATGGCTTTTCGTTATGACCTGCTCATGATTATGAATTACAGGTATTAATTTTTCTTGAATATCAACAAACATTACAAGAGAATGGTCGGCAGAAATTAAATATGACATTAACGATTTGAAAATAAATTGGTAAATTGGTTGCTATAAAAAGATAAATAAGGGCATCTTATCTTCATGATCATTTTTAAAAGAAACAATTGAGATTAGCAAGATGTATAGCTTTATAAAACAAAATATCCTCTTATATTTTCTGTTTTTATACATTTTTTGCCTATTCTTTGGTGCACATGATTCTTTTGCACAAAATAATAAAAATGATGACATAGGTTTTATTGTTTTCAACCCAGCAACCCAAGAAGTTTTAGAAGAAAGAAACGGGCAAAAAAAATTTATCCCGGCCTCAACAGCAAAATTAATTTATATGAAAGCAGCGCTTGATCTTTTGGGTAAAGATCATCAATTTTTGACAAAAATTTATTTAACCCAAACCCCACAAAATAATAGTGTTGAAGGTGATCTTTATCTTCAAGGAGGTGGGGATCCCGTACTTGATAATGATCATTTAAAAGAAATGGTCGATCATTTATACAATGCGGGCATCAGAAAAATTAAAGGAAATTTTTTTTATGATGATAGTTTATTTATAACCCGAACCAATATTGATCCTAATCAACCCCAGGCAGCTAGTTATAATCCAGGGATTAGCGCGTTATCTTCTAATTTTAATCGTATTCAGCTTGACCTTAATAAAGATCCCCAAACACAAAAAATTATTACAACATTTAAAAGTATTAGCGACTTTACCACCCTTACCTTAAATGAAATTGATTTAAAGATTGAACCTAGTGAAGACCCAGATGATTTTAAAATATTTTATCAAACCAATCAATTATTAGACAAAGATTTATCATCAAATCAACCACCTATTTTAGGCCATTGGGTGATATCTGAAAATCTATTATCAAAATATAATCAATTGTGGTTGCCTGTTCAAAATCCCAGTCTTATGACTGCTTTGTTATTTAGAAAATTATGCCTTGAGAAAGGTATAGAGATTAATCAACCCAAACCAGGCACCACACCCCATGAAGCTCTTTTATTTGATACCCACCGGAGCATTCCGTTGGGTGATATCATTTCTTTAATTTTGCATTATAGTAATAATATGGCAGCTGAACTTGTAGGACTTGCCGCATCACATCAATTAGAAAAAGATAAAATTCTAACTTTAGATCAATCATCTAAAAAAATTACAGAATGGATGGGAACACAAGCACCTTTTATATCATGGGATAATTTTTATCATAATAACCATTCAGGGCTTAGCATTTTGTCCCATCATTCCCCACAACAAATGATGGGTATTTTACATTATATTTATCTTCATAATTTTTCTGATAATTTTATTAATTTTTTATCCACATACTATATCGATAATAATCAATTATTATCCTATCAGGCAAAAACAGGAACCATGTATTTTGTCAGATCGCTTGCTGGTTTTTTTAAAACAAGAAAAAATACGGTACTGGGATTTGTTTTTTTTATTACAAATCCAGCAGAGCGATCCTTGCTTGACCAACTTCCTAATACATTAAATATTGAACCACCACCGGGAAGTAGACCATGGCGTGATCATGCCTATCAGACAGAAAATATGTTAATCCAATCTTGGATAGAAAAATATTAAACTTTATTGAATAACTACGATAGGGTTTAAAAATTATTGTGCAACCACAATACAGTTTTAAATTTTTATTGTGCAACCACAATACAATCTTGATTACGGGCACGTAATTCAAGGCACGCGATCTTTGCGGCATTGACATCGCTAAAAGGTCCTGCTTGTAATCTTTGAAATACACCTTTTGATCCAAGATCCGCGCGAATAACCACGGGAGCCAAACCTGACAACAAATTTGGATACCGTTGTTGCAATCCACGCCAAATATTCAGAGGATCTTTCTGCGGGGTTAAAGATGCAACTTGAATACGGGCAGGTCCACTTTTTCTTTCAAGAATAGGTGGGTTATACGTGATTGGTTTTATGCCTGCTGCAGGTGCAGATGCTGGAATAATCTTTTTACCCGCTGAGGCAATAACAACTGTTGGTTGAGACGATATAGGTGATGTCGTTGATAAAAAACTATTTGAATTTTGAATTTTATTTGCCAAAATTTCCGGGCGTGCATTTGATCGATATACTTTATTACTAGATGCAAGTTGGGGATACGTATTTTGTAGAGCAGAAGGAACACGCATTTGATTATTTGTTTGCACCGTAGTCGCAGAGGATAGTGAAGACACATCTTTTTTAACTAAACTCATAGCATTATTTTGTGTATTATTCTGTGACTGTTGAACTAGCTGCGTTTGAATTGGATCTTTCCTGGTAACAGGTAAAGGGTCAGTAACTACTTGTTCGGCTAATTGGGGTTTAACAGGAGTAGCCACAGTTGCCGTACCTATAGCTGGATGAGATGTTATTGATGGATTTGTTGTATATGTTTCTTGCGCAACATTTTGGTCAGAATCTTCAACATCACTTTCACCAATCAAGGGTTCTTGTTTGATTTGCGCTATAGATTTTTCTGCCCCTACTTTTTCAACTTGAGCAAACGTTGCAGAGGAAGTACCATTTTTCTTAGTCCAAAGGGCAACTTGTTGTTCAGCATTATGACGTTGATCTTCAGAAAGGCTTCGCTTTAAAATATCATGATTTAATTGGGCAATCATACGTTCATTATCACTAAGCTCTCCTTGTAGAGCTAAAACAAACCATTTATAAGCTTCTTGTTTATTTTTTTCTACCCCTTGGCCCATGGCATACATAAGACCCAAAAGACAAAAAGCCGGCGCATAATTTTGGTTAACAGCAAGCTTTGACCATTTTAAAGCTTCATCATAATTTTGTTTAACCCCAAGTCCATCACGGTAAACCATGCCTAACCCATATTGGGCTGGCGCATAACCTTGGTTTGCTGACATTAAGCCCCATTTTAAAGCTTCATTTGCATTTTGGCGCACACCTTGCCCTCTTATATACATATAAGCCAATTGAAATTGGGCGGCAGCATTACCTGCTTCTGCCAAAGGACGCCATTCATTAAGAGCAACCGTAAATTTACCTTCTTTATATGCAGCGACACCATCTTCAAAATTGGCAAAAACAGATGTAAAAGGTAGAGATCCCCCCCCTACACCTATAAAAATTGAAAAAATTATTTTTAAAAATAAAGAAAACCGATTTTTCATAGCTAGAACGAGAAAAGAATATTGTATAAAATAATTTTTTATAGATATCATTATTTAGATCCTGTAAGAGAATAAGAATAAAACAAAATGCTTACTGATCACTACAAAACGAATCACTTATTCTAGTTAATACCACTTTGAATCTACGATTCAAGCAAAAAATTCAATAGGTTAGCAAAATTATCCACAAAAAGTTAATTTAAGAAAATATAGAACATTAAAAGAACATATGGGTTATTTTATAAACTTTAATTTTCCGAATAAATTTTATATACATAAAATATTTATTCAAATACTTTATTAAACCAAGTATTTTAATTATATAAAAATTTATCTATTTATGATAAAAAAAATATTCTTTATTGTTTGCATAATCATTCTTTTATTTAGTTTTTTATCACAACAAAATAATTTTGATTCACGTATATATAAAAACTTAGGGGGCGATGCATCAAGAGCATCAAATGGAAACCTGTCGTTCAGCCTTCCCTCCCCAAATTTATTTGGTGATGAAATTAAAACTTTTATGTTTGGCAAAAGGATTTTTGATGCGACTTGGTTACCCCGCATACAGCAATCTCAAATAAATATATTAGAGCCCAATCAACAAGTAACTTCATCTGTATTTCTTGGATTAGGGCCATCATTTAATCGTGCTTCATGTTCGCATTGCCATGTTCGCGATGGCAGGGGAAAACCAACAGATCTTACCGATAATCTATCATCTATGATTTTTAAATTAGGAATTATTAATCCTAATATACCCACAAATTCCATACCCCATCCGATATATGGAGATCAATTTCATGACCAATCTATTTCAACAATCATAAGTGAAAAAATAAAAGTTTATTATAACGAAATAACAGAGTTTTACCCTGATGGAATATCTTATCATTTACGTAAACCTTATTATATTTTACCTGCATCTATTCCAGAGGAATTAAAAAGCAAAACTCTTATTTCAGCAAGAATTCCACCTGCTTTAATAGGATTAGGATTATTAGAAAACATTCCTGTTCAATCAATCATGGAACTAGCTGATCCCTATGATAAAAATAATGATGGCATTTCTGGAAAAATAAATTTAGTTGCGAATAATCTAAGTCAAGAAAAAAAGTCTTTGGGACGTTTCGGATGGAAAGCTAGCACGTCAAATTTATATCAACAAAATGCAACCGCAGCTTTTAATGATATGGGTTTAACAAATATTTTATTTCCCGGTCAAAATTGTAAAATTGTTACATGCAAAGATGAACCCATATCTTTGGAATTAAATAATGAATTTTTAGATAAACTAACCTTTTATACAAAAACGTTATCTGTTCCAATGCGGCGTAATCTTGATAATATATCTGCACAAAAAGGTGAACAAATTTTTTTCAAAGCAGAATGTCATACATGTCATAAACCCAGCTGGATAATTAATCACTATCCTTCAGCACGTGATGTTATTACACCACAAACTATTTTTCCTTTTACAGATCTTCTGCTTCATGATATGGGACATGAACTTTCAGATAATCTGCCAGATGCCGAAGCAACAGGGTCAGAATGGCGCACCCCACCTTTGTGGGGTATTGGCCTTAACAAAGAGGTTAGTGGTTACGAATTCTACCTTCATGATGGGCGTGCTAGAAATTTAGAAGAAGCTATTTTATGGCATAATGGTGAAGGAAAAAAATCATCCGATATATTTAAAAATTTATCTAGATATGATCGTGAAGCATTAATTAGTTTTCTGAAAAGTCTTTAATTATTCATTCTTTCAAAAAACTTTTGTAATATTAATCGTGCTGCATTTGGGGGTGTCAGTTGATTATTAATTATAGCTTGCTCATATTCATTAAAAGATTGTTTAATTACATTATCGTTATGGATAAAATTTAAAATTTGCTGATTAAGTTCTTGTTTTAACCATTTTTTCTTTTGCTTAAATCTTGTTGCTTGTAACATCCCATTATCTTTCATAATTTTTTGAAATTGCTTAATTTTGCCCCATATTTCTTTAAATCCAAAATGCTGTAGGGCTGAACATATTAAAATGTCTGGGGTCCAATCTTTTTTAACCGGTATTAAAAGTTTAAGCGCTTGCTGATACTCTTTTGCTGTTATTTCAGCAAGCCTGCGTAAATCATCATCAGCTTTATTAATAATAAGTAAATCTGCAATTTCGACAATGCCTCTTTTGATACCTTGTAATTCATCACCCCCGCCCGGAGATAAAAGAAGCAAAAACATATCAACAATTTCTGATACTAATGTTTGGGATTGCCCAACACCCACAGTTTCAATAATAATGATATCAAACCCAGCTGCTTCACATAACAACATAACTTCTCTGGTATGTTGGGCGATACCACTTACATCTAGTCCAGATGGGCTTGGTCGAATAAATGCTTTAGGATGAACAGCAAGCTTTGTCATTCTTGTTTTATCACCAAGAATTGATCCACCCCTTAAAGGGGACGATGGATCAATGGCTAAAACTGCAACAGAAAATCCTTCTTCAATAAGGTCTAGTCCAAATGTCTCGATAAAAGTTGATTTACCAACTCCAGGGGCACCTGTAACCGCAAGCCGTAAAAATGGCTGTCTACCATAGGAAATTAAAGAATTTAATATTTTTTCTGCTTGAAGATAATGTTCTTTTTTTGATGATTCAACTAAGGTAATAGCTTGAGCAAGGGTACGCCTATCCCCATTCAAAATTTTTTGGATAATCGGATCAGAATTCTTAATATCAGAATCTGTACCCATTGCACAAGCTAATACATAAAATTTTATGCGGCATCAACTTGACGTCCAACTGACTTCGCAAGAACAACATACAATTTACCAATATCAGCTGTAATGAAAGCCGCACTTAACACACTTTCTGGGTCTGCCCGATTAGCATCTGCCAACAATTGCTCAAAACGGTTTAAATATTTATCAACCTTGGAACTAAATTGTTCGTCTTTTCTATAACGTTGTTCAACCGCTGGTAATGTATAAGTATCCTTCATTTTGAAAAGACGTCGGGCAAAAATTGATTTATCCCCACGTTGGAATTTTTGAAGTAGGTCATCTGGGATATCAGCTTCAATCAATCCTTGAATATCTCGTGCTAACGTATTAATTTCATCAGTCATCGATGTAGCTGTTTTTAAGAAATCAATACGATCTTTATGCGTTAAATTTACTGAAAGTTTTTGTAAACTTGAATCCGCTTTATCTAATATCGCTGCAATTTCTTGGCCTTGACGATTTAATTTATCGTTAACCTCATTGGCACGGTTGTTAATTTTATTAATAGCATTTTCCAGTAATTCAGTGTGTGAAGCAAACACCCTACCAATTTCCCCTGTTCTATTGACCGCATGATCTGTAGCTTTAATTAAAGCGTCCGCTTTGCTATCCACAACAGAACTTACATTAACCAACCTATCATTAACTGTTTCTGCTGTACTTAAAATATTTTTCAACTGGCCTTCCATATCTGAACGTATTTTACCAGTTTCACGTTGGGTCATAGAGACCATATCATTAAGGTCATTAGTAAGCCCACGCATATTTTCACGTACGTCACGGGCCAAATCGCCAACCTTACGTGATAAATTCAACATTTCATCAAGATTATCACGGATCGTGGATTTAATACTCCCTGCTTGTTGATTTGCCTCACGTGCCGCATCAACAAGACGCATGGCATCTGTCGAGAATTTTTCAGCCACTTCGGTTGATTGTTTGGTAATATTTGAAACAATCTCAATTGTGTTGGTAAGTTTTCTATCCCCAGAAGTAATGGCGCGATCAATTTCATCAATTTGACGGCGAAGTGTTGATTCAAATCGTTCTGATGCTTCCATTGTTTTTTGTGTTTGTTGGGACGCATCGCTTAACATAGCAACAAAAGGTTTTAATGAATCAGAAATGAGTTCAACCCTCGTAGAAGCAAGATGGGTTGCCGCACGTAATTCTTGACATTGATTTTGGATAATATCCTGCATCTGTGTCACTTTATCTTTGGCCTCATTGGTGGCTGTTCCAAGATCATCAACTTGCTGTTGCATGATCGCCCGCAATTTTCTTGTTTCATCTGAAGCTTTTTGGGTTGCTTCATTCATATTGGAAACTTGACCACGCATAGAATTACTAATTGTTTCTGCATCCCCAACAATACGATTTGCCATACTACCCACATCATCAATTTGGGTTTTAAGCATTGATCTAATATTGGCCATTTCATTTTTGGCGAATTCAACGGTGCGGGCTATTTCTTCGCGTTCATGACGGAAGGCACGGCTAATATCATCTGATTGTTGAATGGCTCTTGCTAAATCCTGTTTCATTGTCTCGGAACTATTAGCAAGATTGGCTTGAACGTCATTACTCATAGATTCAACTTGATTAATTAAATCTTTAGTCGACATTTTAATTAAATCTTGTGAACTGGTAACCGTCGTATTCACAAGACGCAATTGCTCTCTAAAGTTTTCATCCAATGTAATAACTGTTTTGGTAATTTGATCAGAACTTGCCATCATATCTTGAATATTACTTCTAGAGACAGCTTCCATTCTTCTGCCGCGTTCATCAAATTGATCAAATAATCTACCAATAGACGATGTCTGTTCTTCAAAATGCTTTTTCACCATTTCAGCAGCTTGATCCGTTGCTGATCTCAAAGCTTCAGATTGGGTCTCCGTGACTTGGCGTAAAATTTCTGTTTGTTTCGTCACACTATTGACAACAGAAACAATTTCATCAACCTGTTTTTGTAACCCAAGCTTCATATCCCCAGATTCATCTTGAAGACGTTCTCTTAATTGAACAATATGATTATCCATTAATTCACGGAAAGTTTTAGATTCTTGCAAAAGTAAATCTTTAAATCCATGAACTGTTTGATTCCAAACTTGATTTGATTCTGCCATAACTTCTTTACTTGCATTCCCAAATAATTCTATCTGACTTCTTATAACATCTGGTAATCCACCTGCTTCCTTGGCAAGAACAGATGCAGCTGATCCAATTTCTTGGGTCTGCTTTTGAAATGCTTCAACAAGACGTCCTGTCATTAATTCAGAAGATTGCGAAAAAGTTTGAATTTGCGCTTGAATCGTTTCCGAAATTTTGGATCCAACTTGATCTGCAATATCTAATAAAGATTTAGTAGGATCTTGAATTGATTCGATAACTTGTTTCACCGCACGTTGGGCTGTTGCTGTAATAAAATCCGCATGAGCTGCAGATGCTTCTTCCAAACTTTGCCGCTGCGTGTCCATTTTGTCCGCCATACTACCTAAATCTTCGGCTTGACGCTTTAAAGATTCTGCAACTTGTTCAGCTTGCACAGCTGCTAATTGGGCAGCGCTAGCTAAATCTTGAGATTGATGACGAAAAGCATAACGTATACTATTTAAAACATCTGTTGCTTCGGTTGACGCTCGACGAAGTTGTTCTGCTTGGTTTGTTAACGAATCAGCAATCGCCATAACCTTTTGTTCTGTATCTTCGGCTGGATAAACCAAAACTTCTAATTGGCGGCGCAACGCATCAATGTTTCTTACATTAGCTAATGTACGAGCCCATAAACCAAATCCAATCCACCATAAACCAGGTGGAACTATAATACTGGTTACCAAAGCTGCTATATCACCCGTTTGTAAAACAGCACCTGTCATATTATTTTGAATAAGCAAAAACCATATGCAAACCCAAACGAAAGTGAAAATAGAACTAAGAACAAAAAAAGCACGTGTACGTGTATGGCTAAGATCAAACATGACTCAAATTCTTATGTTGGTTGTTAATAATGCTTCAATTTATACAATAAAAGTATCATGCAGGACAATATTTCATTATGCTGCCTGTTGTCTTTGATACAATAAATTCAAGATTTTGTCAGCAGCTTTCGGTACATTCGTCCCAGGACCGAAAATTGCGGCTACTCCTTTTTCAAATAGGAAATCATAATCTTGGGTGGGAATAACGCCACCAGCCACCACTAATATATTATTTACCCCTTGTTTGGCAAGGGCTTCAATAAATTGGGGAATAAGAACTTTATGACCTGCAGCTTGGGTTGAAACACCCACAACATGGACATCATTTTCAATTGCTTGTAATGCGGCTTCTTCTGGGGTTTGAAATAAAGGACCAACATCCACATCAAATCCAATATCGGCAAAAGCACTTGCAATAATTTTGGCCCCACGATCATGGCCATCTTGTCCTAATTTAATAACTAATATCCGAGGCCGTCTTCCCTCTTTATCAATAAAATTTTCTATTTTATGTTTGAGATCTTTAAAGATAGGATCTTGATCATAAATGGCGCTATATACACCAGAAATACCTGATGTTTTTGGTTGATATCTTTTAAATACTTTTTCAAGCGCTTCTGAAATTTCTCCAACTGTGGCACGTGCACGTGCGGCCGCCACACAGGCCTTTAATAAATTACCTTCTGTTTGTGCTGTCTTTGTTAAATGGTCAAGGGTCTTAAGACAAAGATCTTGATTACGTTTTGATCGTACTTGATTTAAACGTGCAATTTGTTGTTCACGTACCTTATTATTATCAATATCTAAAATATCTATCTTTATATCTTTTTCGTTTAGCGTGTATTTATTCACCCCCACAATGATATCTTCGCCTCGGTCTAGGCGCGCCTGCTTTCTTGCGGCCGCAGATTGAATTTGCTGTTGGGGAAATCCATTTTCAACAGCTTTGGTCATCCCTCCATAAATATTAATTTCATCAATTAATAAGGAAGCTTCTTTAATTAAATTTTCTGTTAAATTTTCAACATAATAACTTCCTCCTAAAGGATCAACAACCTTTGTAATACCTGTTTCTTCTTGTAAAACAAGCTGGGTATTGCGTGCAATTCTTGCTGAAAAATCGGTTGGTAAGGCAATTGCTTCATCCAAAGCATTCGTGTGTAAAGATTGTGTCCCACCCAAAACTGCAGCAAGCGCTTCAACCGTTGTTCTGATCACATTATTATAGGGATCTTGTTCGGTTAAACTTACCCCTGATGTTTGACAATGAGTACGCAATGCCAAACTTGCGGGATCTTTAGGATTAAATTTTTGAATTAAATTTGCCCATAAATATCGGGCTGCTCTTAATTTTGCAATTTCCATAAAAAAGTTCATTCCTATTCCAAAAAAGAATGAAAGTCTTGGTGCAAAACTATCAATCGATAATCCTTTTTCTATAGCCATTTTGACATATTCTAGGCCATCAGCCAAAGTAAATGCCAACTCCTGAACAGCAGTGGCACCGGCTTCTTGCATATGATACCCAGAAATAGAAATTGAATTGAATTTAGGCATATTTTTGGTGGTATAGGCGATAATATCGCCAACGATACGCATCGAAGGTTGAGGCGGATAAATATACGTATTACGGACCATAAATTCTTTTAAAATATCATTTTGAATTGTTCCCATAAGTTTTTCTTGGGATACACCCTGTTCTTCAGCCGCAACAATAAAGTTTGCCAAAATTGGTAAAACAGCCCCATTCATGGTCATCGACACACTTATTTGATCTAAAGGAATATCTTGAAAAAGAATTTTCATATCTTCAACAGAATCAATAGCAACACCTGCTTTTCCTACATCTCCCACAACACGCGGATGATCAGAATCATAACCCCGGTGGGTTGGCAAATCAAACGCCACAGATAATCCTTTTTGACCTGCTGCTAAATTTCTTTTATAAAAAGCATTTGATTCTTCAGCTGTAGAAAACCCTGCATATTGTCTAATGGTCCAGGGGCGATTGCTATACATCGTAGCCTTAATACCTCGGGTGAAGGGTGGTATTCCTGGTAAAGTTTCGTTATGAATTAAATTTTGGCAATCTTGTGATGTATAAAGAGGGTTAACTATTATATCTTCCGGAGTTTGCCATTTTAAATGGTCCCATGATTTTCCTTTAAGCTCTTCTTGAGCTAATTTTTCCCATTTTGTTAAATCAATAGGTGAATTTTTTTTTGTCATAAAATTTTTCCTTTAAACAAAATTGGTAAAATCTAATCTTTATTTTATTCCATCATAAAATTAAATTAACCATAGCTATTTTAGGCATTTGTTTAACATTTTTTCTTATACATAATCTTTCCATATTAGCCTTGGTTTCATAATCATCAACTTGATTATTATTAGGTTGATTATTATTAGATTGATGAAGACCCAATTCAGCGGCATGAACCCCACCCAAAATCCACAACGCATCCAAATTAGCCTGATGGGCACCATAAACATCTGTATGCAAAGAATCACCTATAGCTAAAACTTTGGGAGTAGGCTCTTGATGCAAACCCATTTTTTCTAAACATGTTTTATATACTTCAGGATGGGGTTTCCCATGGTAATAAACTTTGCCCCCTTTTTCTTGATAATAAACTGCCAAGGAGCCTGCACATAATTCTTCCTTGCCTTTATGAATGACATTCAAATCTGGATTGACACAAATCATGGGTTGTTTGGATATAAGAGCCTGATCCAGCAACGGATAAAAATCATCTATAGTTCT
The DNA here is from genome assembly GCA_019695395.1 of Alphaproteobacteria bacterium. Classification (NCBI taxonomy): domain Bacteria; kingdom Pseudomonadati; phylum Pseudomonadota; class Alphaproteobacteria; species Alphaproteobacteria bacterium. The sequence goes on along the minus strand of JAIBAD010000037.1, from coordinate 609 downwards.
GGTAATACCATCCCAACCAATTGCCAAAATAAAATTTGATTTTTGAATATCATGCACTGGTTCAAGATCCAAATCATCTAAAAAACCATAATCACGTTCAGCCATAATTGGGAAAACTTTTTTATTAAAAGTATAATATAAATTTTCTGGTTCATTTTTTAATTGGGCATTTTTAAGCTGAAGCCATGCATCTTCACCTGAGGTTAACAGAAAATCATAATAATCTGATGTAAGACCCATTTCTGCACAGCGTTCTATCACCCGATAACTACGGCGTGGCGCGTTTGATAGAATACACACTTTTTTCCCAGAATGACGCATATATTTTAGGCAAGATAAAGCTTCGCAATTAACATGATCCCCATCATAAAGAACACCCCTAAGATCCACAATAAAACATTGATAATTTTCAATAAAAGGTTTTAACCCATTAATTAATTGTATCATTTAATATCCCATCTTTTTTAATATTTCTTTATGTGTCGTTCCAATAGCATCTTTTATCGAGGTAAATCCATCTTTTTTTAATTCATCTAAAAGCTCGTCTTTAATTTTCTGAATGATAGATATACCCCCATAAATAAAGCTTGTATAAAGTTGGATTAATGA
>JAIBAD010000036.1 GCA_019695395.1 Alphaproteobacteria bacterium | reverse complement strand
TAAAAAATATACTAATTATAGTATTAAAATATAATTTATTATTGCAAGATTATTAAAACTATGTCATATTACTGCAATGCAGCAATTTTGGTCTTTTTATTAGGTTAATTATGCTGTAGTTCCCTCTTTAGGGAACTTTCCTCCCTGAACTTGGCCGTATTTAAATAATACGGCCCTTTTTCTTTTCAGACCTTATGTTTTACCGTAAAGATTTTTGCATTAAAACAACATCCAACCATTTATTAAATTTAAATCCCACATTCGACAAAATACCTATATGACGAAAATTTAATTTGTGATGGAGATGAATGGATGCTTGATTTTGGCTATCACCGATAACAGCAATGATTTCTTTAATATTTAATTTTTGGCATTCTTTTAAAACTTCATCTAATAATTGAAAGCCAATACCTTGTCCCATAAAATTGGGATCAATATAAATAGAATCTTCTAGTGTTTGTTGATAGGCAGACCTAGCTCTAAAAAAATTGACATAAGCAAAACCAGCAATGGTGGATTTTTTTTCAGCAACCAAAAAAGGAAATCGGTTGGTACGCATTTGTTCCCAGCGTCTCTGCATTTCTTTTAAATCAGGAGGTATAATTTCAAAAGTTGCCGTGCTGGTTAATACATAATGTTCATAAATTTTGTGGATAATTTCTATATCGTTGGCATCCGCAGAACGAATGGTTATCAACGATTCTTTTGGTGATATAGTCATTTTTTTAAATGATTGTAAAAATAATAAACTTTCTTTTTATTCTAAATAGATTAATTTACTAAATAACTTTAACGTCGTTAGAGAGAAAACTCAATATTGTCTTAAAAGGATTATAAAATGGTTAATGTTGTGGTAACTGGTGCCCAATGGGGGGATGAAGGTAAAGGTAAAATTGTTGATTGGTTATCAGAACGCGCAGATATTATAGTAAGATTTCAAGGTGGACATAACGCGGGTCATACACTTGTCATTCAAGGTAAGACATATAAAATGAGCTTACTTCCCTCAGGTATTGTACGGCAAGGTAAAAGATCAATTATTGGAAATGGGGTCGTCATTGATCCTTTTGCTCTTTTACATGAAATAAAAACTTTATCAGATCAAGGTATTACTATAACCCCTGAAAAACTGGCCATTGCGGAAAATGCAACCTTGATTTTACCCATCCACAAACAACTTGATTTATGGCGTGAGGAAGCGATGGGTAAAGCTAAAATTGGAACAACTGGCCGGGGTATCGGACCAGCCTACGAAGATAAAGTTGGAAGACGAGCTGTTAGAATATGCGATCTTCTTGATTATGAGGAACTAAACACCAAAGTTGAGGCTCTTTTAACGTACCACAATCCTCTTTTGCGTGGGCTAGGCAGACCAGAAGTTAACAAGGATCATTTACTTAAAGATTTAATGGATATTGCCCCCAAAATTATTCCTTTTATTAAATGTGTATGGAGGGAATTAGATGATGCCCATAAATCCAATAAAAGAATTTTATTTGAAGGGGCGCAAGGCAGTATGCTTGATGTTGATCATGGAACCTATCCTTATGTTACATCATCCAATACAATTTCTGGCCAAGCGGCGATTGGATCGGGGACAAGTATCCATCACATAAATTATGTTTTGGGTATTACCAAAGCCTATACAACACGTGTCGGAAGCGGGCCATTTCCAACTGAACTTCATGATGAAATTGGACAAAATATTGGAAAACGTGGCCATGAATTTGGAACGGTCACAGGACGTCCCCGTCGTTGTGGGTGGTTTGATGCAACTATGGTCAAACAAGCTATCAAGGTGAGTGGAATTAATGGTATCGCACTTACCAAATTAGATATATTGGATGAACTTGATAAAATCAAAATTGGTATTGGATATAAAATAAACCAAACTTCTTATGATTATTTACCTGCTCAATCCAAACTTCAACTCAAAGCAGAGCCTATTTACGAAGAAATTGATGGTTGGCAACAATCCACCAGGGGTATACGGCACTGGAAAGATCTACCCCAAAATGCCATAAAATATGTCAAACGTATTGAAGAACTTATTGAAGCACCGGTGGCTTTACTTTCCACCAGTCCTGAACGGGATGATACAATTTTGGTTGAGGATCCTTTTAAATCATAAAATTAGCCAAGCATATCGCTATGTTGGCCAATTTGTGATTGAATAGATTTTTGCAACTTTTCAAAAGCACGCACCTCTATCTGGCGAATGCGTTCCCGGCTTATTCCATATTTTTGGCTTAAATCTTCAAGAGTTGTGGGGTCATCCTTTAATCGTCTTTCAGCGATAATATTACGTTCTCTTGCATTTAAGGTAAGCATGGCTTTATCAAGCAATTTACGTCTTTTTTCTAATTCTTCTGTTTCGGTAAAAACCATTTCTTGGTTATCTTTAGGATCGACAAGCCAATCTTGCCATTCACCTTCATTATCTGATTTTAAACTGGCATTTAAAGAATGATCGGGGCTTGATAAACGTCTATTCATATCCACAACTTCATCTTCTGATACAGATAATTCTTTTGCAATTTTGGCAACATGTTCAGATGTCATATCACCTTCTTCGATGGCTTGTAATTTTCCTTTAAGTTTACGTAAATTAAAGAAAAGTTTTTTCTGGGCCGCCGTTGTACCCATTTTAACAAGGGACCACGAATGGAGAATATATTCTTGGATTGATGCCCTAATCCACCACATGGCATAAGTTGCAAGACGGAACCCACGATCTGGTTCGTATTTTTTTACAGCTTGCATCATACCAAGATTACCTTCAGATATAAGTTCATTAAGGGGTAATCCATATCCCCTATATCCCATAGCAATTTTAGCAACTAATCTTAAATGGCTTGTGACCAAAGTGTGGGCAGCTTCTCTATCGCCATCATCACGCCATCTTTTAGCAAGTATATATTCTTGATCTGCCTCTAAAATAGGAAATTTACGTATTTCCCGCAAATATCTGGCAAGATTGCTATCCGGAGATAAAATAGGTATTGTTGGTGTTGTCATGATTTCATCGTTCCTAGCTTTATTCTAATTCATTATAAGTTATCTTAGATAATTATTATAGCATTACTTTCCATCTAAAAGATTAATAAGCTGTCTCATATCGTCGGGTAATTCCGAATCAAAATGCAATTCTTTATTGGTCCGTGGATGAATAAAACCCAATGTTTTTGCATGAAGAGCTTGACGTTTAAAATTACTTATATAATCCCGAGCCTGAATATTTACCGCTGCCAATCTATGGGATGTTGCCTTTCCATAAACTGGATCCCCAATGACACTATGACCTTTATGATTTAAATGCACCCGAATTTGATGTGTTCTGCCGCTAGCTAATTTACATTCAATAATACTCGCAGCCAGACCAAAATTCTTTACAACTTTATAATATGTTAAGGCAGGTTTCCCATGTTTTTTTAACACAGACATATTTTTACGGTTTACTGGGTTTCTGCCAATATTGCCTTCGATTTGCCCCTGTAAGGGTTGGGGTACACCCCATACAAGGGCTGTATATAGGCGTTCTATGGATCGATCTGCAAAATAGGACGAAAGTTTTTGGTGGGTAAAGTCATTTTTTGCCGCAACAATCAAACCACTCGTATCTTTATCAAGCCGATGAACAATACCTGGCCTTTGAACGCCACCTATACCAGATAAACTTTGACCACAATGAGCAATAAGAGCATTTACCATCGTATTTTCCATATTACCTGGGCCTGGATGAACCACCATACCCGCAGGCTTATTAATAACAATTAAATCTTCATCTTCATAAACAACAGATAAAATTATTGCTTGAGGAAGAGGAACAGCAGAAATAGGATCGGGTAAAATAATGGCAAAATTTTGACCAAGTTTTATTTTGTAAGCAGGATCAGTTATCAAAATTGTATCAGTTAATTGGACAAACCCTTGTTCAATTAAAGTTTTTGCCCGGCTTCGTGATATATTTTCTAAAGTTTCCGCAATATAACGATCTAGCCTTATACCTATTTTATCCTGGCTTACAGATATAAAATATTTTTTCTGATCCTTTAAATCATATTCTTGTTGACGAACACCCATCAGAACCATCAAATATAATACACATATATTTTATTTTGCCTTTTAGGATATAAACTATGAATTTTTGTAGCGATAATGTTAGCGGTATATGTGAAGAAATTTTAAACTCCCTTATAGAAGCAAATCAAGATACAGCTTCTTCTTATGGGCAAGATTCTATCACAGAAAGTTTAACACAGCAAATCAGTGATATATTTGAACATCAAGTTGTTGTTTTTCCGGTTTCAACGGGTTCTGCTGCCAATGCCTTGGCTTTGTCGGCCCTGACACCACCCTTTGGTGTTATCTATTGTCATCAAAATGCCCATATTCATAAAGATGAATGTGGCGCCCCCGAATTTTTTACGTCTGGTGCTAAATTAATACCTATTCCAGGGGATCATGGAAAAATTGATTTAGCATTACTAACTTCTGCTTTACAACAATCTGGCCAAGGTGTTGTTCACCATAGCCAGCCTGCGGTCATTAGTCTTTCTGAACTTACCGAATATGGTACGATATATGTACCAGAAGAAATTAAAACGATCAGCAAACTTGCCAAAAAATATAATCTTAAAATTCATATGGACGGCGCACGTTTTGCCAATGCGTTAGCCTTTCTTGAATGTAGTCCTGAAGAATTAACATGGAAATCAGGGGTAGATGTTCTGTCACTAGGGGCCACAAAAAATGGGGCCATGGCTGCCGAGGTCGTAATATTCTTTGACCCTAAACTTGCAACAGATTTCATATATAGACGTAAACGTGCGGGTCATTTACTATCTAAAATGCGCTTTTTAAGTGTGCAACTTCAAACCTATTTTAAAAATGATCTATGGTTGAAAAATGCACGACATGCCAACACTATGGCCCAAAATTTAACCAAAGGTTTATCTAAATTTCCAGAAATTCAACTTTGCCATAGGGTCGAAGGAAATGAGCTTTTTTTAAATTTACCCAATAATTTGGCAATTTATTTGGGTAATCAAGGTTTCAAATTTTATCAATGGGATGAAGAATCATTTCAAAAACCTGATCATCAAACGATTAGATTAATTACATCTTTTAATACAACCCCAGAACAAATTGACAGTTTTCTGGGCTCAATCAATAATTTTTACAAAACATCAAAAAATTAAAGAAGGTACTTGATTCTGCATCAATTATCCTTTATTCCATAAGGGTCTGGTTCGTTCAAACCATAACGTCCCCATCGTCTAGAGGCCTAGGACATCGCCCTTTCACGGCGGTAACACGGGTTCAAATCCCGTTGGGGACGCCATTTAATTTTTAAAAATTATATTTGAATTAATTCTTATATTCGGAATTAAAAAGGTTTTTATGAATTATTTAAAAATAATTGTGAGCAGTTTATTATTAGCTGGTTGTACACAATATTGGACAAAACCTAATACAAATAGGCAAGAAACAGCTAAAGATTTAAGTGATTGCCGCATTCAAGCAAATCAAGGAAATGCTAAAATTTATACTGCTGAACAATTAGAAACGCCGTGCATGGTAGGAAAAGGATACAATCTTAGTTATAATCCACCAAAACAATAAATATAAAAATATTGATAAAAGGGTTGATTTTGATCAACCCTTTTTATTAATTTTCTTAAAATATTAATTACAAAACACTTGCCACCAAGTTTGTATTCTGATTTTTATCCTGCACATCCATATTCAATCCTGTATCCATTGATCCCGTATCAAAACTTGCCATGCTTTCTATCAAACCAGAAGTAAACGTGGGAACAGGTACAAAACCACCCGGTGTTAATTTAAATTTACCTTCCTTGAACACGGCAAATTCTACATTATCAACAACATCTTGTTCACCTAATATATTAGGAAGATAATATTTATTGCCCCCTAAATAATGCAATGCATAATCTTTAACTGATACATTATATACTAATGTATCAATTCCATTACCACCATCTATCGTATTATTATTACCTAAACCACTATAAAACTCATCATTTCCATCTCCGCCAAACATCGTATTGTAGCCACCACCACCAACAAGCATATCATCACCCGTACCACCATCCAACATATCATCCCCGCTACCAGCAAATATTTGGTCATTTCCATTTCCACCTTCTAAATTATCAGGATCAGTATCAAAGAATATAATATTTCCATATAATACATCATCCCCATCCCCGCCTTTTAGGGTATCAATACCATTACTACCAATTAAATAGTCGTTACCACCATCACCATTTATTATATCGTTACCATCTCCACCTATAACAGTATCATTACCATCCCCACCAAAAATTTTATTTGCTCCACTATAATCAGTTATATAATCGTTACCCGTACCACCATAAATATAATCATCACCACCCTTATCTTCAATATAATCATCGCCATCCCCACCATTGATAAAATCATTTCCTATATCATCTTCAATATTGTCCTCTCCATCCCCGCCATCTACAAAATCATTACCCGTACCACCGTAAATATAATCATTATCCCATCCACCTAAAACAATATCATCACCATCATAACCATATAAATGATCTGCACCATCATCACCCAAAATAAAATCATTCAAACTACCCCCAATTAAATAATCGTTTCCATCATAACCAAACATATTGTTTTGTTTATTATAATCACCAAAAATAAAATCATCATCTGCGGTGCCATAATAGTTAGCTGGCATCAAAGAATTTAGAGTTGACGTTATTTTATTAGGATCTTTTTGATCCAGTATTGGGCTGAAAATTATTTGTGAATTAGAGGTAGAATTTTTTTTTGAGATAGTTTTGATATTTGTCATATTATATCCTTTATAATACTAGTTTATATTAAAATATAATATATCAAATAAAATTTATTAATAATTTGTTAATATTTATAAAAATAATTTATATTAATAAAATAAAAAAGGGCTGACTTTTGATCAGCCCAACCATTATGAAATGGTTCTAAAATTGCTACATATTATGAAAGTTTAAGATTAACAGCAGCTGTTTTGCCTTTGTCGGTAGCAAGTTCATAAGACAATTTTTGTCCTTCTTTTAAATGAGAAATACCAGCTTTTTCCAAAGCAGTAATATGAACGAAAACGTCTTTTGAACCATCTTGAGGTTGGATGAAGCCGTATCCTTTGCGGTGATTAAACCACTTTACTGTACCATTAGTCATTGAGTATAGTCTTTCTTATAAAAAGGTTAGTAACAAGTAACTCAAAATTTAAAACTTAAAAGTTACTAGGTCTTTAGATAAAATTAAAAAGAAGTCGTGGGAGCCCAAGACCATCTATCTGACTTTATCTATCTATTCTAATATAGAAAAAAAGCAAAATGATCAACATTTTTATTAAAATAGTTAATTTTTAACTAATTGTCAGATCGCTTTTTTAAGGATTTTTCTTCCCCCCACCTTCTAATAAATCCAAATTCAAGATCAAAAAGATCGCCAACTCTACCCACTGTATGTTCGACCATATCATCCAAATTTTTAGGTTTCGCATAAAAAGCAGGAACAGGGGGTGCAATAATTGCCCCCATATCTGAAAGGGTTAACATGGTACGTAAATGTCCAGAATGAAGAGGGGTTTCTCTGACCAATAAAACCAATTTTCGTCTTTCTTTAAGACATACATCTGCAGCCCTTGTTAATAAATTGGATGTAACACCTGTGGCAATTTCAGACATGCTACGAACAGAACAAGGTGCAATTATCATTCCCATCGTTAAAAAAGAACCACTAGAGATAGCAGCCCCAATATCATCATGTCGATAATAAAAATCGGCCATTTTAATAATGTCTTTAAGTTTTTTGTTTGTTTCATACGCCAAGGTGCGTTCGGCTGACGATGAAATAACCAAATGCGTTTCAATCGACAATTGTCGAAGTTTTTCTAAAAAACACAAACTATAAACAATACCAGAGGCCCCGCTTATTCCAATAATAATTCTTTGTTTTTTTTGTTGAGTCATAATTAAGTTAAAAAATCCTTATAAAGATTTACAAAAACAACATTTAGGATTACAATAATATAATCACTTAAGTTCAATAAATTATGAGGTTTTCCCATGTCGGAACAAAGTCACCTTGACGCTTTAAAACATAAACATAATGAACTAGAAAATCTAATAAAAAAAGAAAATCTTCGCCCCCAACCTGATCAAAATATCATGAACCAACTTAAACGTATGAAATTACGCATTAAAGAAGAAATATCCGTTTTTAATGGCTAATTTTTATTAAAGTAAAAAGTGTTTTGATAAATCCCTTAATTTAAAATTATTAAGGGATTTAGAAATAGATATCTTTTTTAAAGAGCTTTTATAATATCTTCACAAACTTTTTTGGCATCACCAAAAAGCATCATGGTATTATTTTGAAAAAATAAATCATTTTCAATACCTGCATAGCCTGATGCCATTGATCGTTTAATAAAAAGCACTGTTTGTGCATCCCCCACATTCAAGATAGGCATTCCATAAATAGGGCTTTGTTTATCATTCTTGGCCGCGGGATTGGTAATATCATTAGCCCCAATCACAAGAGCAATATCTGTTGTGGAAAAATCACGATTAATTTCATCAAGCTCAAGAACATCATCATAGGGAACATTTGCTTCTGCTAATAAAACGTTCATATGTCCCGGCATTCTTCCAGCAACGGGATGAATGGCATATCGGACATCGATATTTTTATTTTTTAATAAATCTGCTAATTCTTTCAAGACATGTTGCGCTTGGGCCACAGCCATACCATAGCCAGGGACAATAATAATTGAACTTGCATTACCCATTAAAAAAGCAGCATCTTCGGCATTACCTGTTTTAATAGGTCTTGCTTCTGCAATTTGTTTGTTCTGGGTTGTATCACCTGTGCTAAAGGCAGCAAATAATACGTTAAAAATTGATCTATTCATAGCTTTACACATCACGTAGCTAAGAATAGCGCCCGATGCCCCCACGAGTGCCCCTGTAATAATTAAAAGATTATTATGCAAGGTAAATCCGATACCCGATGCGGCCCAGCCGGAATAAGAATTTAACATGGATACAACCACGGGCATATCAGCCCCACCAACCGGCAAAACAAGTAAAAAACCAAGAGCAAAAGAAAGGAAAATTAATCCCCAAAAAACAAATTGATTTTGGCTTGATACAAATAAAACAAATAATCCAATAAGAATAACAAATAAAACTATATTAACCCATTGTTGCTTTTTAAATAGTAAAGGTGCACTTGAAAGCAAGGCTTGAAGTTTACCAAATGCAATTAATGATCCCGAAAATGTAATCGCCCCCACAATACTGCCCAGCCCCATTTCAATAAGGCTGGCAGATGATAAATACCCAATCCTGCCAATACCAAATTGATCAGGCCGGTAAAAAGCAACAAGAGCAACACATACAGCTGATAAGCCAATTAAACTATGAAATGCGGCAACCAATTGGGGTAAGGCTGTCATTGAAATACGCCAGGCCATGATTAAACCAATTAATCCCCCACTGATAAGGGCTGTCAAAATAAGGGTAAAGTTTGTTATATGAAAAGCAAATAATGTCGTCCCGATAGCTAATGCCATTCCAACCATGCCAACATAATTACCAAATCTGGCAGATAGGGGGGATGCCAATCCTTTTAAAGCTAAAATAAAACAAAGAGCAGATAGTAAATATAAAAGGTCAAAAATTGAATTATCCATAATTTTATCTTTTCTTTTTAAACATACCAAGCATACGCCGCGTAATCATAAATCCCCCAAATATATTGATAGATGCTAGAAATACGGCTACAAAACCTAGAATTTGGGTTAATCCAAATTGATTAATACCAAGGGCTATTAAAGCACCAACAATTACCACAGAGGATATAGCATTGGTCACAGACATTAAGGGAGAGTGTAAGGCAGGTGTTACCTTCCACACCACATAATACCCTACAAAACAGGCCAAAATAAATACTGTTAATTCTTGAATAAAAGGATCTTGAGTTAAATGGGATTGCACATTCAAAGATACCATTGCTTGATTAGCAATCGTATCTAATTGACCTACAAAATCTTGGGCTTGTTTATTTAAACTATCCAAGGTTTGGTTCAAATTTTCAGCCATTATTTTGTTCCTTAAGATAAAAGAAGAGGATTAATAATTTTGCCTTCATGGGTTAAAAGCGTTGATTTGATAATTTCATCTTCTAAATCAATAAATGTTTTTTGCTCTTTATTCATAATTAATTGCAAAAAATTATAAAGATTTTTGGCGTAAAGGGCACTTGCATCTTTGGCAAGATGGCTTGGTATATTTGTGTGCCCGATAATTTTTATATTATTATAGATAAAGATTTCACCTGGTTTGGTTAATTCACAATTTCCGCCATTAAGTGCCGCCAAATCAACAATAATTGATCCTGGCTTCATTGTTGCAACCATAGATTGTGTAATCATGATAGGTGCTGGTTTTCCAGGAATTAAGGCCGTGGTAATAACAATATCTTGGTCTTTAATAACTTCAGCCAAAAGATCATGTTGTCTTTTTTTATAATCTGCATCAACTTCTTTGGCGTATCCTGTGCTGCTTTCATTATTTTGGTGTTGATCTATGGATATAAATTTTGCCCCTAAACTTTCAACTTGTTCTTTAGCTGCTGCCCGTACATCGGTGGCAATAACAATACCCCCAAGCCTTTTTGCAGTTGCAATTGCTTGCAGACCTGCAACGCCCGCCCCAATCACCATAATTTTGGCAGCTTTAACCGTACCAGCCGCTGTCATAAATAAAGGAAATGTACTTTTATATTCATAAGCAGCTTCAATGACCGCCCTATATCCCGCAAGGTTTGATTGGGATGACAAAACATCCATAGATTGCGCCCTTGTAATTCTTGGTATTAATTCCATAGCAAAAGTTGAAATATATTTACTGGCAAGTAAATCCAAATTTTTTTTATCAAAATTAAAAGGATTTAATAAACCAATTAATACACAACCCAATTTTAAATGGGATATTTCATTAAAACTATCTTCTGGCGAAGATAGTTGAACCTTTAAATAAATATCGATGTCTTTTAAAATAGTTTCTGCATTTTTTTCTAAAATGGCACCAGCAAATTTATAATCATCATCAAGGTAAAAAGATTTTTCTCCTGCCCCATTTTCAATTAAAACAGTAAACCCATAATTTGTAATTTTTTTTACAATATCTGGTGTTATAGCCACCCGATTTTCATCAGTTTTTTTTTCCTTAATAATACCAATTTTCATATTATATTTAACCTTTTATGATCAATCCTTCCCTTTTATCATTGTAACCCAACGCCCATCATGATTAATAGTTATAAACCACCCCAAATAATATCCACGTTCTTTGTTATTATCATACATATAATCAAGATTATGTTGATAAAGTTTTTGTAAGGTTTGTTGTTGTGATAAAGATAATTGTGTATAAGGAATTTCAACAGCACTTGGCCATATATAATCATCACCCTCTGGTCCCTTGGTCATCACACAATCCATAGATAAAAGGGTAAGGATAATATTAAAAATATTTATACCTTTCTTTTCTTCTCTTTGCCAAAATTCAACAGGGGTTATATTTTCGCCATAACTTTGTTGAAAAGATGGAAGATAGGCCAAATTTTGTAATTGAGTGTAATCTTTTGCCAAAACTGCTGTTTGAATAGCATGCACTTTATTTTGGACCATATTTGGTAAAATAGGGCAAGATATATTATTTTCTTCTGCCCAAGTAACAGTAGGGATCCAAATAGTACAGATAACAAAAACTGTAATTAAATAATTATTTTGATACAAAAATCGCATAATATTTTTTTAAAGTGCTTAATGTTTCCCACGTACCTTTGAAACCAGGCGGAATAATAAATGAATCGCCCGCTTTAAAAGCATAATGATACTTATTATCCCCGGTAATAATTCCAGAACCTTCTATAATATGACAAAATTCATGTTCGTTCGTTTCATAATTTATTTCCCACAAACCAACAGTTGATTCCCAAATACCACTATAAAATTGTTCTGTTTGATCTGTATAATAATTATAGGTTGTTGTTTTGGGTGTGCCTTTTAAAATTTTTTTAGGCGTTGCCTCTTCAGCCACGGGATTGAGATCTTTAAATGATATGATTTTTAAAATTTTGTGATCCAACATATCCCCCATATGCATTAAATTTTATATATTTCTTGTATTGTTAAGGCAAGTTTTTCACCCAATATTTTATTATTATGAACATCCATATGTATTCCGTCAATTGGTGATGGTTTTATAAATTGGCTAAGATCCATAAAATGTATGTTAAAATTTCTGGCAACACTTTCATAATGTTTGGCCAATTCTTTTGATTCATCCACAACATCAATAAAGACCATTTCCATTAATCCTTTGGGCTCAATAATCCAAGGTGGGGATAATAAAAGAATATCAGGTTTATTACCCTTGGGGCCACATTGACTTGCCCAAATTAAACGGATTAGCCTTATACATCCCAAGGCTGCTTTTTTGGCACCATCTTTTGTACTGTTTTGAATATAAGGTTTAAGATCATTGGTACCTAAAAACAAAATAACTAAATCAAGGGGGGCATGCGATTCAAGCAAAACAGGTAAAATCAGACTTCCATTACGGCCAGGTTGAAAGGGATCATCAAAAACTGTTGTTCTTCCATTTAAACCTTCTTCAATAATATGATAATTAGCCCCGAGTTTATTTTGCAAAACACCAGTCCAACGTTTATCAAAAGGATAGCGGGTAGCATTTTCTGGATTCCATCCCCAGGTTTGGGATGCGCCAAAACATAAGATATTTTTAATCATAATAGACCCCCATCTTTAAAGGATATTTTAGGATGTACCTATAACCATCCAGCTTTACGAAAGCGATAGTATAAATAGCCACATACCCCAAATAAAATACCAAGAAGGCCAAAATACCCGTAATGCCATCGAAGTTCTGGCATAAAATCAAAATTCATTCCATAAATACTGCATATTGATGTTGGTATCGCAAGTATAGCAGCCCATGCTGCCAATTTTTTGGTCACATCATTTTGTTGGGTCGAAAGAATCAAAAAATATGTTTCCAATGTCGCGGTAAGCAATTCACGCAAACTATCAATCGTTTCTAAAATACGTAACGCATGATCAATAACATCACGATAATAATCATCTAAAACTTTATCATCAAATAATGTATCAAAACGTACTAGCTTGGTAATAATATCGCTAAGTGGTGATACAATCCGACGTAAAGATAGCAAATCACGTTTTAAATCATAAATATCTTCAATCGTTTGAAGATCGAATTTTTTATGTAAAATATTATTTTCTAAAATTGTAACTTCATCTTCAATGGTTGCCAACACAGGCATGTAATTATCAACAATAAAATCTAGTAAAGAATAAAGAACAAAATTCACTCCTTTTTTAAGCATTTCGGGTTGATTTTCACATCGTGCACGTAAATCTTTATAGGCAATGGTTGATCCATGTCTAACAGTTACCAAATAATTTTTGGCAATGAAAAAATGGGTTTCCCCAAATTCAATACGCGCATCAGCTTTTTGTGCGGTATGAAGAACTATAAAAACAGAATCGCCATAAATTTCAAATTTTGGTCTTTGATGAGCTGTATGGGCATCTTCGATCGCCAAATCATGAAGATTGAAAAGACTTTGCACTTTACGCAACAAATTCTCATCTGGTTCATGTAGTCCAATCCAAACAAATTCTTTGGGTTTAAATTCTAATTTTTCGATTTTATCAAGATCATATTCTGCAATACGGCGCCCATTCGAATAGGCGGCAAAACCAACAACCATTGACATTTCAAAGCCCTCCTTATTCTTTTAAGCCCAATTATTTGAAAAAGGCTATAGGCATGATGTTTGCAAAGATTATTGATAAAAATCCTTTTTATGAAACTAGTCAACCCTTTAATGATGTTTGGTTGGTAAAGCTCCTAAAATAATCATTTGAAGAATATCATCTTTGGTTACATCTTGGGTTTTACATGTTCCCACCAAACGTCCATTTTTTAACACGACAACCCGATCTGCTAAATTAAAGACATCATGGATATCATGGCTGATTAGAAAAATCCCAATACCTTCATTCTTGAGGCGTTTGATTAACTCCCCCACCATAGCCGTTTCCTGCGGGCCCAAAGCTGCTGTTGGTTCATCCATGATAAGAATTTTGGCATTAAATAAAATTGCCCGTGCTATGGCGATAGATTGTCTTTGACCACCCGATAGGTTTTTAACTGTATCTTTAATATTTTGAAAATTTGGGTTCAGTCTATGCAAAACCGATCTTGCTTCTTTTTCCATAGATACATCATCTAGAACATTCCACATGGTTGTTTTTTCCCGGCCTAAAAATATGTTAGATGCTGCATCCAAATTATCAGCAAGGGCCAAGGTTTGATAAATTGTTTCAATCCCGTAATCGCGTGCATCTTTTGGTGTTTTAATATCAACTTTTTTTCCTTGGATAAAAATATCCCCTTTATCAATTGGTAATGCCCCTGATAACATTTTTATTAAGGTTGTTTTCCCTGCCCCATTATGGCCAAGCAACCCAACAACTTCACCGGGATAAAGGGAAATGGATACATTTTCAACAGCATGGACCCCACCAAAAAATTTGCTTACCCCACACATTTCAACCAAAGGTAAAGATTGATGAGACATAGATTTATTGTGTGATTGATCCATTATATTACCCATAAAAATTTAACGTTTATTTTTTAAATATATCATATCAATCCACACCGCCAAAATTAGAACCATACCAATAACCATTTTTTGAATATTGGGTGCAACATCTAATAAAGACATCCCACTTTCTAAACTTTGCATAATGACGGCCCCCACGATGGCACCAAAGACTGTGCCAACCCCACCTGCAAGAGATGTACCGCCAATCACAGCTGCCGCAATAACCTTTAATTCGGCAAGTTCACCTGCCGCATTTGTGGCAGACCCCAAGCGGGCAGTTGCTACAACAGATGCAATGGCACACAAAGCCCCCATAAGCGCAAAGATAATCACAGTTACCTTTTTAACATTAATCCCGGAAAGCGCGGCCGCTTCAGGATTACCACCTATTGCAAAAATATAACGGCCAAGTTTTGTTTTGGTTGCCATAAATGAAATGGCTAAAGCTACAATCATTAAAATTAAAACAGGTACAGGAATACCATGTCCAAGGTCATTATCTGGTCTTTTATAGGCATTCATCAACATAACAAAACCAATAATCAAAACCGATAGAAAAACAAACGTAATGATTTCTATCATCCAAGATTTTGTTATAAAACTTACTTTCTTACGGCGATGCCTATTTGCCATCATTGAATAAAAAATTAAGGCAATCATAAAGATAGCAACGACCCAGCTCCAAAACGGGCCGATTGATCCTGATAATCCACCACCCAACATCATAAAATTGGGATGAAGTGAGCTTATTGTTTCGCCTTCCGAAAGCGTAAAGGTTGCACCCCGAAAAATAAGAAGCCCACCCAAGGTTACAACAAAAGATGGGATAGCTTTATAGGCAATCCAATACCCATTCCACATACCAATTAAAATACCAACAACAAGACCACAGATAATACTGGCAATCCATCCCCATTCATTATCAGTAAAAAAAATCTCTGTCTGAAGAAAAGCTGTTACCATCCCTGTAAAACCCAAGATAGACCCAACAGATAAATCTATATGGCGCGTTACAATCACCAAAACCATTCCTGTTGCCATAATAGCAACCACAGTACTTTGTACAGCAAGGTTAAAAAGATTTCGCGGCGTGATAAATGTACCCTGACTGATAAAATCAAAGACAATAAAAATGATAGCCAATACCAAAAGCATAACCAAAATTCTGGTATGGGGTCCTAAAGCTTTTAAATAATTTTTAAAAAAAGATGCCATCATAACATCCTGATCATTATGGCGATATCTTTTACCCTATTTTTGAATAAAAGATATCACCAAATTCAATTATTATTTACATGCAGATGGCGCATCGGTTGCCTTAACACCTTGGCAAAGATCATTCTTATTAATCCAGCCTGCATCAAGCACAACCTTTAAATTATCTTTGGTTATTGCAATTGGTTTTAACAACATTGCTGTCATTTCCATTTTTTTAGGACCATCTTTAAAAGTGGTTGCCCCTTTAACTTGATTTAAGGTTGTACCCTGAGCAAGCTCAAGCGCAATTTTTGCAGCATTGGTTCCAAGTTCCTTGGAATCTTTCCAAACGCTGACGGTTTGCATACCACGGGCAATACGGTTCAAGGCAACCTTATCCCCATCTTGGCCAGATACAGGAACTTTTCCTTCCATACCTTGGGCACGTAGGGCTGCAATTGCACCCCCTGCTGTTCCATCATTGGCAGCTACAACAGCGTCAACTTTATTATTATTGGCAGTTAGAATTTGTTCCATATTTTTTTGGGCATTATCAGGTAACCATGCGTCTGTATATTGGTTACCCACAATTTTGATATCACCTTTATCAACCGCTGCCTTTAAAACTTCTTGTTGGCCTTTATTTAAAAAATCTGAATTTGGATCAGTTGGGGAGCCTTTAATATACACATAATTACCTTTTGGTTTTTGTTTTAAAACCTCTTTGGCTTGCATACGGCCAACTTCAACATTGTCAAAGGTTATATAAAAAACACCAGGAGCTTCGATTAATCTGTCATACCCAATAACCGGGATTTTTTCTGCCTTTGCTTTTTCAATAGCTGGTAAAATAGCATTATTATCTTGGGCCAAAACAATAAGCACATTAGCGCCACGTGCAATTAAATTTTCAATGTCACCCATTTGTTTTTCATTTGAACTTTGGGCATCGGCACTGATATATTTGGCACCTGATTTTTCAAGAACGCTTTTAATTGCAGCTTCGTCTTTTTTCCATCTTTCTTCTTGGAAATTTGACCAGCTTACGCCTACAACAATATCTTTACCAAAAGCAATTGGGGCTTGGACTAAAAACAATGTTGTGAATAAACCGGTTAATAGATAAGATTTTATTTTTTTATTGATCGTCATTAAATTCTCCCTAACTTATGTACAATTATGAAATATAATAGTAATGTGAAAATAATATAAAGACTTGTTTAGCAAGTTCCTAGACTATTTCCTAGGTGGTTAATTATTTTTGTTAGGGTTATCTTCGTTAAACTGCTATTCACCCCCGAAATCCTTGGGCCAATAAATACATTTCCGTTGAATCTTGTCTGCTGGCTGCTGGTTTAACATGTTTAACTGTTTTAAAATTTTTCTTGAGTTGTGACAAAAGTTCTTTTTCTGTTCCACCTTGAAAAACTTTGGCTAAAAATGTCCCATTTTCTTTTAAAACGTGGCGGGCAAAATCATAGGCAGCTTCGGCCAATGACATGGTACGCAAATGATCTGTCCCCGCATGTCCTGTTGTTGGATAGGCCATATCACTTAATACAACATCAACCTTTTCTGGAAAATTAAAATCCTGGGGGTTCCAATTATCAAAATTCATAAAATCTATTTGAATGAATTGAACGCCTGCTAGGGGATCCATTCCATTGATATCTAAGGCTACCACATGACATCCACAAGCAGCTGCCACCTGGGACCACCCACCTGGTGCTGCCCCCAGATCAATAACATACATATTTTTCTTTAAAAAAGAATATTTATCATTCAGTTGAGCAAGTTTAAAGGCAGCCCGCGATCTATAACCTGCTTTTTGGGCTTCAAATACATAAGGGTCATTTAATTGGCGCTCTAACCAACGCCTTGAGGATTGTTTCCGTGATTTTTTTGATCGAAGTTTTATTGTTGGAGTTCTTGTTATCATAATTCTATATTAAGTAGATTAAGAGTAATTTAGCAAATATAATATCTACCAATAATTATCAATAACAATCGTTATTTATTACCTTAAACCTATATAATAAAAAGCCCTTCAAAGGGATGAAGGGCTTTTTATTAGACTTAAAATATTTAGGAAGCAGGTGGATTATTATTTTTTTCTTTTATAGTTCCTGCACTTTTTGGTTCATGATCACCTTTATAATTGAGCAATCCAAATTTATCATTACCATAACCACGATTCCAAGGGTCACTATGTGCACCATAATCAGGATCGCTCAATTCTAAATCTCTCGTAGTTTTTGTGGGACCATAAACCTTACCCGAACATCCTGTTAAAAATAATGAAGGAATAAATAGAATTGATAAAATCATTTTTAATTTCTGCATAAATACTCCTATAAAATTATATTTATTATATTATTTTACATATTTTTAATTTAATTATTAAAAACACATTAATGTTAAATTACATTCAAAACATTAACAAAAGATTAATTAACCATAAAATTTTATCTATAAGACAATAGATAATAGCTATAATATAAATAGTAATAGTTTTTATCTATA
>JAIBAD010000035.1 GCA_019695395.1 Alphaproteobacteria bacterium | reverse complement strand
GATTTATTTAATTAGTATTCAGATTGGATATCAAAAAACTATACAAATTCTTATTTATGTAAGCCTTTTTATCTGTTTATTTCTTTTTATAAAAAAAAGATTACCAAAATCAATTTTTATGGGCATTGTTTTAATTTTATCTGTTGGGTTGGGATATACTTTAATATCGATTACTTTATTTGAAAAAAATAATAAATTCCTGAAGGATGATATGTCGCAAAATGACCCAAAGTTATTAAACACCTGGGAAATTTTTGATCCTAATCTTTTGGATATATATCGCAAAGAAAAGCGTTTAGTTTTAGTTGATGTAACAGCAGCTTGGTGTTTAACCTGTAAGCTTAATGATCTATTTGTATTTAATAAAAAGGCTGTACTAGAAACATTAAAATCGCATAATGTTGTTATGATGAAAGCTGATTGGACGAAACCAGATAAAACAATAGCCAATTATATACAAAGTTTTGGAAAATATGGCATTCCTTTAACTGTTATTTATACACCTGAAAAGGTTAAACTATTGCCTGAACTTTTATCCTCAACTATACTTATGAAAGAATTTGGCTTTTCAAATGTAAGTAATTAAAAATAGTTTAATCAATCCAGAAAAATAACTTAAAAATTTATGAATAAGGAGAAGCATAATGATTAAAGTTGGTGATCAAATTCCTGAAGTAACCTTGTATATGATGAATAATGATAATGTTGAACCTGTTCATACACATAGTTTTTTTGCAGGTAAAAAATCCGTACTTTTTGCAGTACCTGCTGCATTTTCACCGACATGTTCTGCAAAACATGTGCCGGGTTTTTTACAGCATCACGACCAAATCAAAAGTAAAGGTGTTGATAATATTTCTTGTCTTTCTGTTAATGATGCTTATGTCATGAATGCGTGGGCTGAATCCCAAAAAACTGACCATAAAATTTCTATGCTTGCTGATGGAAGTGCAGATTTTACCAAGGCTGTGGATTTAGTTCTTGATGCCACAAATAGGGGAATGGGGTTGCGATCAAAACGTTATGCTATGATTATTGAAGATAAAATTGTTAAATCTCTTTTTATTGAAGTTCCAGGTGCTTTTGAAGTTTCATGTGCGGAATCGGTATTAAAATATCTTTAATCAAAATAATTCTGCGCTTTATATTTTTATTTAAGATGCAATGATATATTTAATAGATCATTGAATTTAAAATTAGATGATAATAATTTCTAAGATATTATGAATTGGTGCCCTGAAGGTCTTTGATGGCTTGACGTGCAAGGTAATCTGCACGTTCATTTTGAGGATGGCCGACATGACCTTTGATCCAATGCCAATTTATTTGATGTTTTTGGCATAACGTGTCTAACTGTTGCCATAAATCGATATTTTTGACAGGTTTTTTATTTGATGTTCGCCAATTATTTTTTTTCCATCCATGAATCCAATTTGTAATTCCTTCTTTAACATAAATACTGTCGGTATAAATGTTAACATGGCTAGGTTTTTTTAAAATTTCCAAAGCTTTAATCGGTGCCATTAATTCCATACGGTTATTGGTGGTTGACGTTTCTCCCCCTAAAATTTCTTTTTCTATATTTTTGTAATATAAAATTGCCCCCCATCCCCCGGGACCAGGGTTCCCACTACACGCCCCATCGGTAAAAATATTAATGATGTTTAATACGCTCTTATCCATTTACATAATCTTTATAAGAGGTAATTTTTTGATGAAAACAAAGAATATCCCAATATTCTTGGGGGTCTTTATAATGAACAAGGGGGCCTGCTTTACGAAATAACCAATCGGTCATCCGTGTTACAAAAAACCTTAAAGCTGCTGCTCGTGCCATGAAGGGTAGATATTCTTGTTCAATTTTGGGAAGAGGTCGTATCATTTGATAAGCATTTAAAAAAACTTGCCCCTTTTTACTATTAAATAAATTTTTATCAAAGCACCAAGCATTAAGACATATGGCTAAATCATAGATCAGAAAATCGGTACATGAAAAATAAAAATCAATAATCCCTGATACTGTTGATTCTTTAAAAAAAACATTATCCGGAAAAAGATCAGCATGGATAGCCCCCTTGGATAGATTTTGAGGCCAATGTGTTTTAAGAAATATTAATTCTTGGGTTATGTGGTTTTGTTGATCTGGTGATAAATGATGAACCCATTTAGTGATTAATTCTTCCCATGCGGATAATCCAAGATCATTGGGGCGTTGTCCGGAAAAATTAACTCCAACATTATGAAGGTTGGCAACAGTTTTTCCAACTTCTTTACAATGGTCAACAGTTGGGATGGTATAAGATTCACCTTCGATGAAGCTTATAAAACTGGCAGGGTTTTTAATAAAATTTCGATAATATAATCCGTTTCGGTCGGCAATAGGTTGGGCACATGGAATATCATGATTGGCAAAATAGTGCATAAGTTCCATAAAAAAGGGTAAATCTTTTTTTTTAACCCTTGATTCATAAAGGGTTAAAATATAAGAACTTTTTGTTGTTTTCACTAAATAATTGGTATTATCTGTGCCGGTGGATATTCCTGAAAAGGATAAAAGCTGACCCAAATCATAATGGGTCATAAAATGAATAAGATCATAAGATTCAATGTTGGTATAAACCGCCATTACTAAAGATTAGCTGTTGACAGCCCGCGGCAATTTAAAATGAACATGTTCCTGGGTTACGGTTACTTCTTCAATATTGACGTTAAAATACCCACGACAAGCTTGAATCACTTCTTCAACCAATACTTCGGGTGCAGACGCACCAGCAGAAATACCTAATTTGTTAACGTTGGCAAGCCAGTCCCAATCAATTTC
This sequence comes from Alphaproteobacteria bacterium, assembly GCA_019695395.1. Classification (NCBI taxonomy): domain Bacteria; kingdom Pseudomonadati; phylum Pseudomonadota; class Alphaproteobacteria; species Alphaproteobacteria bacterium. Next base: position 15,695 of record JAIBAD010000035.1, on the reverse strand, counting down.
ACTTGCCCGCTGTACAAGAACAGCTTTAGGACATTGGGATGATAAAGCAACCTCTACCAGGCGCATAGAATTTGATGAATTGGTAGCCCCAATAACCATAAATGCATCGCATCGCGGTGCAATTGCTTTAACGGCAAGTTGTCTGTTGGTTGTAGCGTAACAAATATCTTCTTTTTTGGGTCCAAAAATTTTAGGGAAACGTCGTTTTAAAATGGTAATAGTTTCTGCGGCTTCATCAACAGATAAAGTTGTTTGGGTGATATAGGCAAGTTCTTTATCTGGCACCTCAATGGTTTCAGCAATTGTTGGATTTTCTATTAATGTAATTGACCCAGGTGGCAGTTGACCCATGGTGCCTATAACTTCAGGATGACTTTCATGCCCGATTAAGAGCATATGTCTGCCTGCGTTATAATGGCGTTCAGCCTCGCGGTGGACTTTGCTGACCAAAGGACATGTTGCATCAAGATAAACCATTTTGCGACGCGTTGCTTCAGCTGGTACAACCTTGGGTACACCATGGGCAGAAAAAACCACAGGTCTATCATCAGGAACTTCATCCAAATCTTCAACAAAAATGGCCCCTTTTTCTTCTAGGGTTTCGACAACAAATCGATTATGGACAATTTCATGACGAACATAAACGGGTCGACCATATGTTTCAAGCGCATGCTCAACGGCTTGAATGGCGCGTTCTACCCCTGCACAAAATCCCCGAGGAGCAGCTAAAAGAATAGTAAGAGAGCGTTGCGTCATGAAAAAACCTTTATATTTTTAGATTAGGGCAAAAAAGCTTGTTGTTTTAGTGAAGCTCAATTAAAATAACTTTATTATTTAATACTATTAAAAACAACTTAAAACAATATCATAGATCTACTTATTTGTGATATATATTTTTTAGCAATTGGAAATTAAATTAATGGATAAATCCCTTCAAAATCCTTATCCTATTCTGGTTGAAGCTGGCAAAAAGTATTTTTGGTGTGCATGTGGCCAAAGTCAAAAACAGCCATTTTGTGATGGGGCCCATAAAGGAACCACTATGACACCCTATATGTATGAGGCCCAAGAAACAATGACAGTTTGGTTTTGTGGCTGTAAAGCTACATCAACCCAGCCTTTATGTGATGGTAGCCACACTAAGGTTAATATATCATGAGAGATAGGATGAAAATTATTGGTAATCTTAGTTTGATTTTTGCGCTTGTTTTAGGATTATATGGATGCAGCCAGGATGATGAAGAACAAGCAGAACCTTTGGCCGGTTGCCCTACAGCTTTGGTTATTAAACAAGCGTCCCATCTTGTCCATTATGATGAAGGTCAAGATAAGGATCCCACAGATGTAAATTTTAAAGTAAGAATAGGCGATATTGACGGGGTATGTGAATTTAAAGATCGGGAAGCTATTATTACAATGGCGATACGCTTTTTTACAGAAAAAGGTCCTGCGAATAAAGATCAACAAGCAACCTTTACTTATTTTGTGGCTATTGTTGACCCCAGCCGTCATATTATAGATAGACAAAGTTTGGATTTACAAATCCCCTTTAAAGAAGATAAGCAATTTTCAGGTATGGAAGAAGAATTAGAACAAAGATTGCAAATCCCTGAAGGCGTTGATCCTAGCCTATATAAAATATATGTTGGATTACAAATCAGCGATGAAGAATTCCAACAAGCTATCCAGAATGTTCAATAATTTTATTAACTTAAATAAAGGTGATAATATGCTCATAAATTATATGCGTTTGGCTTTATTAACTGGATTGATCGTGATAGGTGTTTATTCCTCTAATCCTGCACAATCCCAATCCTTACCTTCGCATGATTATGAAATTGAAGGCATAGAGGTTCACATTGATGAATTAAAAAGAACAGCGGGGAATACTGTAACTTTAAGATGGTCTTATCATAATAAATCTGATGAACCTAAAGATATTACACCCAAGGGAACAGTCAAAGATGACAAATTGGCCCAGAATGTTGAACTTGTTGATATACCAGGTAAAAAGAAATATCTACCTTTGGAAGATGGCGTTGAAATTATAACCCGTAAATTTACGGATGATGTCATTATTCCAGAAGGTCAAACCTTAAAAACTTGGGTTAAATTCCCAGCACCACCCAAAGATGTTAAATCTATTGATGTTTATATTCCCAAAGTAGAACCTTTTGAAGGTGTGGCAATTCAAGAATAATTTATAAAGGGATAAAATAATGGTATCTTGGAATAAAGTTTGCAAAAGATGGGTAATTTTTTTGTTGTTTTTAATATCTACGCCCACAGCTTTATATGCGCAAACCCAACCTTATGGTGAGGATCCTGATGCCGTCGTTTTACCCCCTAAGGTTGAGCGAACAATTCTTGATCTTAAAGGTGAAATTGTTGATTTAAAAGCAGGTGATTCTGCCTTACTTAATCAAATGGATGGAATTAAAGTTGTTGATATGGGATTGGAATATCGCATTGAAATGGCAGCAGATTTGCTTTTTGATTTTGACCAATCAAAATTGCGTCCAAGTGCAGAATCAGCTTTGATAAAAATTGCAGAATTTATAGAGATACGTAAAAGCCCCGAATTACGAATCGAAGGACACACCGATGCCAAGGGTAAAAGAGATTATAATCAAAAACTTTCTGAAGCGCGAGCAACCACCGTGCAAGAATGGTTAACATCGCATTTGAAAAACTCTATTCCTATGCAAACTGTAGGTTATGCAGATACAAAACCTGTGGCGCCTAATACTTTTCCTGATGGAAAGGATAACCCTGAAGGAAGGCAAAAAAATCGGCGCGTCGAAATTTATATAACCAAATCAGCGGAAGAAAAAAAGGAATAATTTATATCTTTTTATAAGGATAAAATGTCTCTTTAAATTGGGGTTAAAATTCAACTTGACCAAATTCATCTTTTCTAGGCATGGTATAAATAATAACAGTATATTTTGTGGAAGAGATTGGATTAACCAACGCCGAAGGAGCAACCACCCCGGAAACTTTCAGGCAAAAGGACCGCAAAATTATTATTCTCTGGAAAATGGATTTATTAATCCTACCGACGAAGTAAGTTTTTAGTTTTTGATTTAAATATTAATTTCGAAAATTGAACATGAATCTTTCAGGTTCCAAGACAGAGGGGGTTAAAGTATGCTTTGTAGATAAAATATAAAGCTAACTTGGCCGATCTTTGTTGAGGATAATATGATGATAGAAAATTCTTTAAAAAATTCTTTGCTTAAAACCCCGCTTTATGATTTACACCAAGAATTAGGTGGTAAAATGGTTGAATTTGCTGGGTATTCTATGCCTGTGCATTATAAAGCTGGTATTTTAAATGAACATCTTCATACCAGAGATAAAGCAGGATTATTTGATGTATCACATATGGGGCAGATTACTTTTTCTTCCCTTAAAGGTATGCAAGATGCTGCTAAAATTTTAGAAAGTTTTATGACCATTGACATATCTTCTTTACAACCTTTTCAACAACGCTATGGGCTTTTGACAAATGATCAGGGTGGAATTATTGATGATACAATGGTCATCCATGCAGAAGATCATTATTTGATTGTAGTTAATGCCGCAAATAAAAAAAATGATTTTGACTATCTTTCCCAAAAATTGCCAGATCATTGCAAAATTGAATTACGTCAAGACCAGGCGATGCTTGCCTTTCAAGGTCCTATGGCTGCAAAGATTTTGACACGTTTTGTTACTGTTGATTTAACTAATTTTGTTTTTATGTCCGCAAGACCTTTACAGATTGCCCACATACCTTGTTGGGTTTCACGTTCGGGCTATACAGGTGAAGATGGTTTTGAAATTTTTGTACCCAACGATCAAGCTGTTATTTTGGCCAGGCAATTTTTACATCATCCTGAAGTTTTGCCTGTGGGTTTAGGTGCTAGAGATTCCTTAAGGTTAGAAGCAGGTCTTTGCCTTCATGGACAAGATATTGATCAAACAACCACACCAATTGAAGCAGGGTTATTATGGGCTGTATCAAAAAACAGACGTGATCAAGGTGGATTTCCTGGCTTTGCGATTATCAAAAATCAAATTGTGCAAGGCCCACCCAAACGCTTAGTCGCTTTGGTGATAGAGGGACGTATGCCGGCCCGTGCCCATGCCCTTATTCAAAATAAACAAGGTGATATTGTAGGTGAGGTGACAAGTGGGGGATTTGCGCCAAGTTTGAATTATCCTATTTGTATGGGATATGTCCATCATTCTTATAAAGAAATTGATACCGAGTTAGAAATTCAAGTACGGGATAAAACTTTAAAAGCGAAGGTTACAAAATTACCTTTCGTTCCCCATCGTTATTATCGTGGTTTAAATTAAAAGGAGAGAGTCATGAATTCTATATATTTTACCAAAGAACATGAATGGATAAAAATAATCGACGATACGGGGACGATTGGGATCACGTCTTATGCTCAAGAACAATTGGGTGATATTGTTTTTGTTGATTTACCAACGCCAGGTCAAAAAGTAAAACAAGGTAAAGAAATAGCAGTCGTAGAATCAGTTAAAGCCGCAAGTGAAGTTTATGCCCCAGTTGATGGTGAAATTATTGAAAGCAATACATCTTTGCAAGAAGAGCCAGGATTGGTGAATAGTGATCCGGCAGGCAAAGGATGGTTTGTCAAAATGCATATTTCTGACAAGAACCAATTGACTAATTTAATGACCGAAGAAGATTATAAAAACTTTATTAAAGGGTAATATTATGCGTTATCTTCCTTTGATTAATCAAGAACGCCAAGAAATGTTAAAAAAAATTGGTGTGTCATCAATTGATCAATTATTTGCGGATGTTCCACAAGAAGCCCAATTATCAAAACCTGTCAATTTACCTTTTCATCAAAGTGAAATGGAAGTTGAGCGTTTTATGGGTCATTTGGCCAGAAAAAATCTTGGTACAAGCAAGGTGCCTTCCTTTTTAGGGGCAGGGGCTTATCGCCATCATATTCCAGCTGTGGTTGACCATCTTATTCAGCGGGGGGAATTTTTAACATCATATACACCCTATCAACCGGAAATCACCCAAGGTACGCTTCAATATTTATTTGAATTCCAAACCCAAGTTGCTTTAATTACGGGTATGGATATTGCCAATGCATCAATGTATGACGGGGCAACATCGATGGTTGAAGCCATTATGATGGCCAATCGTTTAACAAAGCGAGGTAAAGCTATTATTACAGGATCGGTCCATCCTCATTATTCTGAAACAGCAGAAACCTATGCCAAATTCAATGGGTTTGAAACTATGGTGCTTCCGCCAGATATTCATAATACACAACAGGTGCACACGCTCTTAACACCAGAAATTTCATGCGTGGTTGTTCAAAATCCAGGATTTTTTGGCCATTTAAAAGATTGGTCAGATCTTGCAACCCAATGCCAAAAAGTGGGAGCTTTACTTATTATTGTTGTAACGGAAATAGTATCACTTGGTCTTTTAAAGTCCCCTGGATCAATGGGGGCTGATATTGTGGTGGGTGAAGGGCAATCGCTGGGAAATGGTCTTAATTTTGGTGGACCTTATTTGGGATTATTTGCTACCCGTGAAAAATATTTAAGACAAATGCCAGGACGTGTTGCAGGGCAGACAGTTGATATTGATGGACGGCGTGGGTGGGTTTTAACTTTATCAACGCGGGAACAACATATCAGACGAGAAAAAGCAACAAGTAATATTTGTACCAATTCTGGCTTATGTGCCTTGGCCTTTACGATACATTTAACATTATTAGGTGAAGAAGGATTTCATCGTCTAGCGAAACATAACCACGCACGGATTTTGGATTTGGTTAAGGCTTTAGAAAAATTATCCTCGGTAAAAATTTTAAATACAAGCTTTTTTAATGAAATAACAATAGATTTAAAGCAACCCGCATCACCCATTGTTGATCAACTTGCTGCCCAAGGTATTTTGGCAGGTGTTCCAGCATCGCGTCTTTATACAAATAATGCGGATGTTAAAAATCTTCTTCTTGTTTGCGCTACAGAACTTACGACCCAAGATGATATAGATATTTTTGTACAAGCTTTGAAGGAAATTTTATAATGCAGGACACTCATAAGAAAGCATTTGATATGACAGCAGATTTAAATAGCCATGCGAATACCCAAACCGGGAATCGTGGATTACAAATTGAAGAACCTTTAATTTTTGAACAAGATTCAATGGGTCATTGTGGGGTAGATTGGCCTGATTTTCAATTATCCCATGATCATTTAGGAAATTTGCATAGATCTAAACCCATTGGGTTGCCTGGCTTATCGGAACCCCAAATTGTTCGTCATTATACAAGATTAAGCCAGAAGAATTATGCGATTGATATGGGATTGTATCCTTTGGGGTCATGTACGATGAAACATAATCCAAGACTTAATGAAAAAATTGCAAGGTTGCCGGGTTTGGCGGATTTGCATCCTTTACAACCTTTGGATACGGTTCAGGGTGCTTTGGAAATTATGGATCGCTTAGCCCATTGGTTAAAGGTTTTAACTGGTATGCCTTCTGTATCTTTATCCCCTGCTGCTGGGGCGCATGGAGAGCTTTGTGGGATGATGGCAATTAAAGCTGCCCTTGATCATAGGGGTGAAAAACGTCATAAAGTATTGGTTGCTGAATCGGCCCATGGCACGAATCCCGCCACAGCGGCGGCTTGTGGGTTTGATGTTGAAGCTATTCCCGCAGGACCTGATGGGCAAATTGATTTTGATTTGTTACTCCAAAAACTAACCCCTGATGTTGCAGCCTTGATGCTAACCAATCCTAATACATGTGGTTTGTTTGAAAAAGATATAATCAAAATTGCTAAAGCACTTCATGATATTGGGGCTTTCTTTTATTGTGATGGGGCAAATTTTAATGCAATTGTTGGCAAGGTACGTCCAGGTGATTTGGGTATTGATTGTATGCATATTAATTTGCATAAAACATTTTCAACACCGCATGGTGGGGGTGGACCTGGAAGTGGACCCGTTGTTTTTTCTGAAGCCTTAGCCCCTTTTGTACCATTACCCTATGTTATACGTGATCAAAATAATAAATTTTGTTTAATAGAACACAATGACGATGGTCATTCGGTTGGTAGGCTTAAAGCTTTTCATGGACAAATGGGTATGTTTATTCGGGCTTTAACCTATATGTTAAGCCATGGCGCAGACGGATTAAAACAAGTAGCCGAAGATGCAGTTTTAAATGCAAATTATATTCTTGCCTCTTTAAAAGATATTTTTACCCCAACCTATAACCGTTTTTGCATGCATGAAGTTTTATTTGATGATCGATTTTTGGATGGAACTTCGGTTACAACCTTGGATTTTGCTAAAGCGATGATTGATGAAGGATATCATCCTATGACCATGTATTTTCCTTTGGTTGTGCATGGGGCGTTACTTATTGAACCTACCGAAACAGAAAGTAAAGAATCACTGGATCAATTTATTGCCATGATGCGCCATTTGGCTATTCAGGCCAAAAATGGGAATCAGGATCTGTTTAAAACTGCACCTTGTTTGACACCACGGCGTCGTTTGGATGAAACATTAGCGGCACGAAAGCCTATTTTGCGTTGGGTACCTGAGGCAAATCACTAAATTTAGTATAATGATGATCTAAATTGTAGGACGTCTCAGGAAAAACATTAATTTTTAAGAAATAGTTTTTGTGTAATTGTAAAATCTTAATTTTTTTGCTATACTTACCCTTCATATTAACAATAGATATAGGAAAAATAATGGCTAATAAATCATCATCACCATCAACGGTTTTGCATCCAGGTAAGGTTTTAAAAAAACAATTTCTTGATAAAATTTCAATTAGCCAAAATGCTTTGGCTGATGAAATAGGTGTAGCACGCAATCGTGTGCATGCAATTATCAGAGGACAACGTTCTGTAACAGTTGATACGGATCTTAGATTATGTAAATTTTTTAAAGTATCAGAAGGGTATTTTTTAAATTTACAAAATCTTTTTGATCGCCAAAAAGTAAAACGCCAATTACAAACCGCCTTAAAAAATATTAAACCTTATAGATAATTTTTTATAAGGATTCTATAAAAATAGGGTTAATTGAAAAATCAATCAACCCTATTTTGTTTAACAATTTTAAAATCCCAATAATTCTATTAATTACCTTAAAAACTTTATAATATATCTGTCCGAAAACAGCGAGTATAATTTGTTTTTTGTCATTATGATGGATATATGATGAATGATAATTTATGGTATCAAGCTTTAAGATCACGTGACATAAGGTTCGATGGTTTATTTTTTGTGGGGGTCACCACAACGGGTATTTATTGCCGGCCTATTTGCACAGCCCGTACGCCAAAGAAACAGCATTGTCGTTTTTTCTCTCATGCGGCGGCGGCAGAAAGTGAATATTTTCGCCCCTGTTTACGGTGTCGTCCAGAAATTGCGCCTGCTTATACGCCTTGGAATGCACATCAAAATCTTGCTTATCAACTTGCTCAATCAATTCGTGAAAATTTTCTTAATAAAGATCATTCCTTGGATGATTTAGCATCTGAATTTAATCTAAGTACCCGGCATTTAAGACGTATTCTGGTAAAAGAATGGGGGGTATCTCCTGTTCAATTGGCGCAAACTTACCGGTTGCTTTTGGCCAAACAACTTTTATCACAAACCAATTTGCCCATTATTGATATTGCCTATGCTAGTGGTTTTTCAAGTTTGCGACGTTTTAATCATGTATTAAAAACCCATTATCATCTGACACCTACACAATTACGCAAAAATTTGGAACCCCAAAAAATACAAACCCATGGATTTAAACTTAGCCTTGGATACCGCCCCCCTTTGGCGTGGCAACAATTATTGCAATTCTTATCCCACAGAGCGATTAAGGGAATAGAATATGTTGATGATCAAAGTTATAAACGAACCCTAGATATTGATGGGCATAAAGGTTGGGTTCATGTAACTCATGCTCCAAATGGGTATTATCTTGATGTTGAAATTTCTTTTTCTCTTTTACCCGTTTTATCAAAAACGTTAAATTTGCTTCGAGATTTTTTTGATTTGCGGGCACGACCTGACATTATTAATGCGTATCTTAACCAAGATAAAAGATTAGCAAAAATTATTCAAAAATATCCAGGGGTGCGTGTTCCCGGAACATTAAATATATTTGAATTAATGTGGCGTGCTGTTTTGGGTCAAAAAATAAGTGTAAAAGCCGCAACCACATTGGCATCACGGTTGGTCGAAAAATTTGGATCAAAATTTACAACCCCCTTTCAGGAATTGGTTCAACTATCACCTGATCCAAAAATTTTAAAGACATGTGAGCCCGACCATCTAGCAGATTTAGGTATTGGGTTTCCAAAAGCAAAAATAATTATTGAGTTAGCAAAATTATGTGCAAATGATGAAACACATTCTTTTAAATTCAATAATTTAAGTAATTCAGAAATTTTTATTGAAAGAATTTTAAAAATATCGGGAATTGGTCCATGGACCGCCCATTATATTGCAATGCGTGCTTTTCGTTGGCCAGATGCCTTTTTAAGGGATGATTTAATCGTCTGTCGTATGGCGGGTGCCACTGCAAAACAATTGGAAAAATTATCTGAAGTTTGGCGTCCATGGCGTGCCTATGCTGTTATGTATTTTTGGCTATTGGCGGCAGAGCCAGATTTAGTATCTAAGAACTGAAAGGAAAAAAATAATGTCTTCTACATTCTATACAAAACTTCAAAGTCCATTGGGTGATTTATTAGTTATATCAGATGGTAGATTCTTAACGGGTCTTTATTTGCCCAATCAAAAATTACTTAGGCAAAAAATATCTGGGCAAAAAATATCTGGTCAAGAACATTCAATGGCTCAAAACGATACTCATCCCTTTTGGTCTAATGTAAAGCATCAATTAGATAATTTCTTTTTAAAGGAACAATTTGTTTTTGATATTCCCGTTCGTCCAAAGGGTACAGAATTTCAGCTCAAAGTATGGAAAGCTTTACAAACCATATCCCTTGGCCAGATCTTGACCTATAAAGAATTAGCTTTGATGATTAATCACCCTAAAGCTGTACGTGCGGTTGGATTTGCTAACGCTTGTAATCCAATTTCTATTGTTATTCCATGTCACAGAGTTATAGGATCAAATGGTCATTTGACAGGGTATGCAGGTGGGCTTTCAAATAAACAGTGGTTACTTAATCATGAAAAGCACATGATCCATTCCAAAGAAGAATTTAAAATTGTTGCATAAAAAGAGATAGGCCTTTTAATATTTATTAGTTAAAATCATTAATATTATTTCCTAATTAAGGAATAAAAATGGGCATAAATTTACTGATAATTTTGGGTGCTTCTTTATCTGTATTTTTGTTGGGTGGATTATGGTATTCACCCCTTATGTTTGGACATGCCTGGCAAGAAGCCGAGCAAGAAAATAATTTAAAAACTAAAAAAGGTCATGGGGTTAAGGTTTTTATTTATGCCTATGGATTTGCGTTTTTTGCTGCTTTAGGATTTGCATCTTTTTTACCCGCAAATTTTTCTTTTTTTGACTCTTTGATGACGGGGTTTTTAATTGGGCTATGTTTTGTAGGGTCATCTTTTGGTATCAATTATCTTTTTGCAGGGCGAAGTTTTAAATTATTTTGGATTGATGCAGGGTATCATCTATGCCAATTTACCTTGTATGGGTTAATTTTTGGATTGTGGCGTTAGATATTTATTTATTAATTTATAAATATGACCAAACAATTCCTTTATCACCTATCTCCTTTAAGCCAAAATTTTGCGGAATGTGTTAGATCTGCCGAAACATTAATTTTATATGAAGCGACCTTAATATGTCAGTTACGGATTGCTGGTCCAGAAATTATGCAGCATGTTAAAAAATTTTCCTCCTGGAAAAAAATTAAAAATATTCTAGAGGTTGGGTGTGGACCAGGAGAGGGCGCAAAGAAATTATCAGAGTATGCGTTGCTTCAAAATAAAAATTACACAGGTATCGATCTTGAACCCTATTTTATTGATCAGGCACGTTATAAAAATTTGGGGTCGAATATAAATTTTATCCAAGGTGACATATTTACCTATACCCAAAAGGGTTTTAATGCACTTTTGTTGATTGCCGTTTTGCAGCATCTTGGTGATATTCATTCTGTGGCTTTAAAATTTCGTGACCTTATAGATAAGGATGGATATGTTTTTCTCTTTGATACGTTGCCAGGATCAACGATTGATCGTTTTGAATTCAATCCTTCTATACCCCAAATTGCCCAAATGTATGATAGTATTTCGTACCAAAAAACATTGGGTAAAAGAAATAATATGTGTCTTGTTGAATTTAAAGAACAAGCATCAAAATTGGGATTTAAGGTTATTCATCAAGAAAGAATAGAAATGACAGTTTTACCAGAATTACGTGAAGATTATATACGATCTATTTTTCTTGCGAGCGAACTGATTAAAAGAATGTATCAGGTTGATATAGATCAAGACGATCTTTTAAATCGTCTTCTTTACTGGTTATCTTCAAATGGTACAGCAATTCTTCGGGGATGGGGTAAATTGATTCTTCAAGCAATTTAGGTTATAGATAAAAATCTAAATACTTTTAAAATTACCGTTAGTATAAATTGATGAAAACGTTATTAAGTTGTATTGATATTCATTATACGGTTGGGTTGCGTGTTCTGTTTGATAATCTTAATCTTACGATCGGTCAAAACCAGCATATTGGATTGGTTGGACATAATGGATGTGGGAAATCAACCTTGCTTTCAATTTTGGCAGGTACGTTAGAACCAACATCAGGAAAGATTACAAAAAAACAGGGTTTAAAACTATCAATTATTGAACAATTTCTACCCGCAGGGCTTCAAGAAAAAACGCTGATTGAGTGTATTTTAGATATTGCTCCAAAAGATGAACGGGAACAACTTTCCTATAAAGCGGATATCTTGCTTGAAGAAATGGGTTTCCTTAAAACCAAAGATTCGCAGCAAGCAAAATCTCTTTCGGGGGGTGAAATCAACCGGTTAATGTTGGCACGCGCTCTTATGAATGAACCTGATCTATTATTACTGGATGAACCCACCAATCATCTTGATCTTGAAACACAGATTTTTTTTGAAGAATATTTTGGGAAAAAAATATCTTGTGCCTTTTTGGTGGTCAGTCACGATCGAACTTTTTTAGATAAAGTGACAGATCATACAATTTTTTTACGTGATAAAAAAATCTATTCATTTCATTTACCTTTTACCAAGGCACGCGACCAATTACGTCATCATGATATCGCGGCAGAAGCTACACGAAAAACTGAAGAATTAGAAATTAAAAGATTAACCCAAAGTGCCAAACGCATGGCAGAATGGGGTAAGGTTTATGATAATGAAAAATTAGCAAAACGGGCCAAGGCCATGATGAAACGTGTGGAAGCCTTAAAAGACAATATAACTTTTGTAACGCGTGATCATGCAGCGGATCTTCGCCTGCAAACCCAAGATACGAAGGCTAAAAAGCTTTTAACAATTAAAGATTTTACGGTAAAAATTGATCAGAATGTTTTATTTCAATTGGATAATTTTTACGTGCGTCCCGGGGACCGGTTGGCTCTTTTTGGTAAAAATGGATCAGGTAAAACTACTTTCTTGCAGCATTTGATGAAGGCTTATCAACACCCTGATGCCTATCCAAATGTGCGTTTTAATCCTCAATGTAAAATAAGCTATTATGATCAAAATTTATCTTTCAGCCAGTATCAAGAAACTTTGTTTAATCTTTTGCACAAACGGACAAAATTAAATAGCCAAGCTTTGCATCATGAATTAATTAATATTGGCTTTACCTATGATCGGCATGAACAACCCATTCATACATTAAGTGGGGGGGAGCGGGCACGGTTGATGTTTTTGTTGATCAAATTGGAAAGACCAAATTTATTGATTTTAGATGAACCCACCAACCATATTGATATTGAGGGTAAAGAAAAATTAGAACAAGAGGTTTTGGAAAATAATCCTGCTCTTATATGCGTAAGCCATGATCGGCATTTTATTACAGCCCTTGCCAATCGTTTCATGCTTATTGATAAAAAGAAATTAATCGCGCTAGATGATATCGAAGATTATTATAAAAATTTGACGCCTTTTACAGACACAGTAAAAGAGATTAAGACGCATCATAAAACTAATATATCCAAGAAAAAAAATAATGATATGGATGATGGATCTGAATTAACTCAGAATTCTGATCCAGATTTATTGCTAGAAGAATTGGTAGGATTAGAAGAAAAGTTAGAGGCCGATCAACAACGAAAACTTTCCCACCAAAAACCAAACTTACAACGCGAATGGTCAGCGCGCATCCAAGAAATTTATAAAATATTGGAAGAAAAGAAAAATTTATAGATTTAATATATTTAAACTTTTAGTAACATTCACATATTAACATTTTGTGTTGCTATTTATTCGTTTTAACTGATTTTTGTGATATAGGGTTACAAATAGGATTACAAAGACCATTGCAGCAGTTTTCAGTTAAAAAAGAAATTAAATCAGTCATTATTGCAAAATTTGCTGAGTAAAATAAAAAACGACCTTGTTGGCATGCAGATATAAGCCCTGTATAAGTCAGTTCTTTAAGATGAAAAGACAAAGATGAATTTGGTATTTTGGCTAGTTTGCTAATTTTTCCTGCACTTAACCCATCAGTACCATATTGGATAAGAAGACGAAAGATTTTAAGTCTTGATTCTTGGGCAAGAGCCGCTAAGGCACCAATAGCTTTTTTTGTTTCCATATTTAATACAAAAATTTTATCTATTATTAAAAGTCTTAATTTTTTTCTGTGCCACAATTACATTTAATAGGTGTATGGCATTTTGATGATTTTTTTTTCATAAATATTACGCCACTTACTGTAATAGTAGTTAAAGCTAGAAAAATTAAAATATATCTTTCTAAATTATTTTCTGCAAATGAAAATATTCCCAGTGTAGTACCAGTACCAAACAATAATGGTACTGAAATTGGTAAAGTGCAACCAATAATGCATAATATTGATAATATATTAAATGCCTGAAAAGTTTTATTCATGATATCTCCTATTTAAATTGTTTTATTATATTTCTATATTTCCACATATATAGAAATATAGCAAGTATTATTTTGCCTATTTAAATAAATATTAAAATTAATTCAAAAATTAAATTTTTATAAAATAAATGGCTTTATTTTGCTAAAATAACACATCACATTATACCAGAACGGTGATTATCGAGATTTATATTTTTAGCAGAGAAAGAATAGTTTTTATTATATGCTCATTATTGGCAATTATGATCCTAATCGCCCCATTCTAATAAGAATGCAAATTCTCCCTCAGAATAGATATTTATCATTTGTATGATATGAGAGACTATTATATTTTACCAATACAGCTGAAGATATTAAAAAATATCATAAAATTGATAAAACGAAAAAAGGAAATGATAATAGATATAATCTATCAGAATTAAATCAAAATTCTGATCTAGATTTATTATTGGAAGAATTGATAATTCTGGAAGAAAAATTGACGGCTAATCAACAATGCAAATTTCCTATAAAAAACTTAATCTGCAACCTTAATAGTCTCAGTGTATTTAAGAAATTTATGTGATGTTGGAAGAAAAATTTTCTAATAAATAGAATAGATTTTCAAAAAAAAATATTTTAATATTCATATATTATTTGAAAAATATATTTTTATAAACTGTTACATATAAATATAAATTTATTAAGGAGAGTTTATGTCTAGTCAAGTTGATCTTTATAACAGCACATATGGTAATTTTGAAAATGATATTATGGCTGAAATACGCTGTGAAACGTATGGACAAGATATAGGTCAGAACAGCTGGATTACAGTAGAAGAATATGATCAATTTTATAGTTGGTTAAATTTTTCATCTGATATGAATAAGAAACAAGTATTAGAAGTGGCAAGTGGTTCTGGTGGACCAACACTTTATTTGGCTGAAAAATATAAATGTCAAATCACAGGTATTGATATTAACGAACAGGGATTGAATCGTGCACAACAAACAGCGCATGATTTAAAGCTATCCAATGCTTCTTTTAAATTTACTGATATGAATAAACAGGTACCTTTTAATGATAATTCTTTTGATGGTATTTTGTGTATGGATTCAATGAATCATTTTGTTGATCGTTTACATGTGCTACGTGAATGGTATCGTATTCTTAAACCAAAGGGACGTGTTGTGTTTACCGATCCTGTTGTAATTACCGGTTCTGTTTCAAATAGAGAACTTGCCCTACGTAGCAGTATAGGTTTTTTCATATTCGTACCGTTATCTGATACCAAAGATTTTATCAATAAAGCGGGATTTAAACTTCATCTTTGCCAAGATGTTACAGGAAACATTGAACTTACATCGTCTCGTTGGTATAAGGCACGGCAATCACGGTGTGATCAGCTTATAAAAATTGAAGGCGAAGAACGTTTTAACGGATTACAAAACTTTGCCAAAACGGTTCATCACCTTACATCAGAACGACGATTATCTAGATTTGTATTTTTGGCAGAGAAAGAATAACTTTCATTATTAGTAATATTAATACCAATCACACTAGCTCAATAATTGTCCATTATTTATAATTAGATAGGTGTTTATGGCTG
>JAIBAD010000034.1 GCA_019695395.1 Alphaproteobacteria bacterium | reverse complement strand
TTTTAACTAAATTTTTCTTAAAGAATCTTAACAAAAGCTATTGAAGGAATAAAATTAAAAGTATACAATATAAAAAGGCAGTAAATTAATTAAATTTTTTTAATGTATGGAGATTGTTACCAATGGCTCGGGTTACAGTAGAAGATTGTATTACCAAAGTTTCTAATAGATTTGATCTTGTTATGCTTGCAGCGCAACGGGCCAGAGATATTGCTGCAGGGGCACCTTTAACACTCCAACGTGATAATGATAAAAACCCTGTTGTCGCTTTGCGTGAAATTGCTGATAGCACAATTGATTTTAACAAACTGACAGACAGTTTAATTCAAGGATTACAACGCCACACAAAAATGGAAGAATTAGAAGATGAAAAAGGTGGTTTTGAATCCAGCTCTGAGATTTTAGACGATATTAATCAAGTACAACTTGATGAACTTTCTAATAAAAATGAAGACGATATGTTAATTGATGGCGAATTCGAAGATGATGCAGATTTTGAGGAGGATGACGCTATTAGTAACGAAGAAAACGAATAGTGTTTTTGAATTAAAATTAATATTTTATTATTTTCAACCTTTTGTATTAAAAGACTTTTTCTTGCGTCCCAGCACATTTATAATATTTTATGCTGGCTATAAAAAAATGGATCGTTAGCTATGATAAAGCAACTTGATCTTATTGAACGCGTTAAAAATTACAATCCAAATATTGATGAAGAATCTTTAAAGAAAGCTTATGCTTTTGCTCTGAAAGCACATGGTACACAAGAGCGCGCAAATGGGGATCCTTATTTTTCTCACCCTTTAGAAGTTGCGAATATTCTCATTAATATGAAACTAGATACTGCCTCAATAATTACTGGATTACTTCATGATACAGTTGAAGATACAGAAGCAACTCTGGAACAGATAAAAGAATTATTTGGTGATGAAATAGCTAAACTTGTTGATGGTGTAACAAAATTATCAAGAATTGAACTTCAATCTGATCAAAGCAAAGATGCCGAGAATTTTCGTAAACTTGTTTTAGCGATGTCATCTGATATCAGAGTTTTACTCGTTAAACTTGCAGATCGTCTTCATAATATGGAAACTTTACATCATATTAAAAATCTAGAAAAACGTAAAAGAATTGCCAGAGAAACTTTAGAAATTTATGCCCCATTAGCTGAAAGAATGGGTATGCAAAAATTAAAAGAACAATTAGATGATTTATCATTTTCTGTTTTACATACCGAAGCGCGAGATTCAATAATACATCGCCTTCAATTTTTACGGGAACAAGATAATAATCTTATTGAGAAGATTATTGATGGACTTCAGAAAGTACTTCATAAAAATAATATTCATGCAGAAATAACGGGCCGAGAGAAAACACCATATTCCATATGGTGTAAAATGCAGAGAAAAAATATTCCTTTTGAGCAACTTCTTGATATTATTGCTTTTAGAATTTTAGTCAAAGATATTGGTGAATGTTATCAAACTTTAGGTATTATCCACAGTCAGTATTCAGTTATTCCGGGTCGTTTTAAGGATTATATTAGCACACCTAAACCTAATAATTATCGTTCTCTTCATACAGCTATAATTGGGCCTGAACGGCAAAGAATTGAAATACAAATCCGAAGTCAGGATATGCATATTATTAATGAATATGGGGTTGCTGCTCATTGGCAATATAAACAACAAAATGACACAGCCTTACTTGAAGGACGTCAATATCGTTGGTTACGTGAATTACTTGATGTTTTAGAAAATGCATCAAGTCCAGAAGAATTTCTTGAACATACAAAACTTGAAATGTTTCAAGACCAAGTTTTTTGCTTTACACCCAAAGGTGAAATCATAGCATTACCCCAAGGTGCGACGCCAGTTGATTTTGCATATTCTGTTCACACCCAAGTAGGGGATCATTGTGTAGGTGCAAAAATTAATGGCCGTTTAATGCCCTTAAAAACACAACTTAAAAATGGCGATCAAGTTGAAATTACTACATCAAAAACTCAAACTCCCTCTCCTACTTGGGAACGTTTTGCTGTTACAGCAAAAGCTCGTGCTTGTATTCGTCGTTTTATTAGAATGCGTCAACACGATCAATATATTGAACTCGGTCGTACAATATTACAAAAAGCTTTTCGTAGTGCCAGTCTAGAATTAACCGAAAAAAGTCTTGAACCAGTCTTTAAGAAATTCAAATGTGAAAAACTTGATGATTTATATGTTATGATTGGAGAGGGTACACATACAGCTAAAGATATTCTTTTAGCTGTTAACCCTTCTCTTTCAACTTCTGATAAAAATGAAAATGTCATTTCGCTTAGCACAAAACGTAAAAACAAATTCGCCAAAGAAAATTCTGTTCCTATTAAAGGTCTTATTCCTGGTATGGCCTTACATTTTGCTGGATGTTGTCATGCTTTACCAGGAGATCGTATCGTAGGAATTATTACCACAGGTAAAGGAGTAACTATTCATACCATTGATTGTGAAACATTAGAAAAATATAATGATGAACCAGAAAGATGGCTTGATGTATCTTGGGAAACTGCTGCACTTGAAACTAATGTGTATGTTGGTAGATTAATTTTAGTAGTTAATAATGAACCTGGTAGTCTTGGAAGTTTATCTACGGTTATTGGACGTAATGGTGGTAATATTACTAATTTAAAAATTACAAATAGATCAACAGATTTTTTTGAATTAGTAATTGATATTCAAGTAAAAGATGTAAGACATTTGACCACAATTATTGCATCCCTGCGCGCAATGTCCGTCATCAATTCTGTTGAACGAGCAAAAAATTAATATTTAGTTATTTAGGATATAGTTAAATATGGATTATCATTCTCATTATTTACGTTTAGGTGTAAATATTGATCACGTTGCAACCATCCGTAATGCACGTGGTGGATATCACCCAGACCCAGTTAAAGCAGCACAAATAGTTGCAGATAGTGGTGCTGATGGTATTACAGCTCATCTACGAGAGGATCGTCGACATATTAATGATCGTGATATTGAACGCCTTGTTTCAGAAATTAATCTACCCCTTAATCTTGAAATAGCACCCACACAAGAAATGCTAGAAATTGCGCTTCGTCATATACCACATGCTGTATGTTTAGTACCAGAAAAACGTACTGAAAAAACAACCGAAGGTGGTCTTAACGTTATTCATCAACAAAATTTCCTTTATGATTTTGTTGCAAAATTAAAAAATGTTGGTATCAAAACTTCTCTTTTTATTGAACCTTCTTTTGACCAGATTGAAGCAAGTTTTAAAGTAAAAGCTGATGTTGTAGAATTTCATACTGGTAGGTATTGTGATGCACCTAAGGAAAAGAAATCTATTCACTTAAAGCAAATTTATGATGCTATAAAAGAAGCCAATAGTAAAGGGCTTGAATGTCATGCTGGACATGGTCTTGATTACAATACAGTTAAACCATTAATTCAAATTATTGAATTAAAAGAATTAAATATAGGACATTTTCTTATAGGCGAAGCAATTTTTCAAGGATTAGATAAAGTAATAAAAAAAATGCGATCCATAATTGAAAAAAATAGACAAACTATTGTAAAAAATTGATCATGATATTGGGACTAGGACAAGATATTATTGATATAAGACGTATAGAAAAAACATTAGAACGTTTTGGCGAAAAATTTAAAAAACGTGTTTATACAGATATTGAAATTGCTAAATCCGATCAAAGGTTGAACCAATCGTCTAGCTATGCTAAACGTTATGCAGCTAAAGAAGCATGTGCCAAAGCATTAGGAACTGGTTTTGCAAAAGGGGTTTATTGGCGTGATATTGGTGTTATCAATTTACCCTCCGGTCAACCTTCTTTACATTTAACAGGTGGTGCAAAAAAACAACTATTTAATATAACCCCAAAAAAAATGTACGCAAAACTTGATTTAACAATCACAGATGACTATCCCTATGCACAAGCAATTGTTATAATTACAGCTTTATTCTATTAATATATTCATGGTTAAATTTATGCAACAAGATACAATATCACCAAAAAAAAAATTGAAATCTGAAATCATTGATTTTTTCAGAACAGCTTTTTATGCTTTATTTTTTGTTTTATTCATTAGAACTATTGCATATGAACCTTTTAATATCCCATCTGGGTCAATGATACCCACCCTACTCGTTGGTGATTATTTATTTGTATCAAAATTTGCTTATGGTTACAGCGGTCACTCTTTACCTCTCATTAACATTCCTGTAAAAGGACGTTTGTTTTTTTCGCCACCAGAAAGGGGTGATGTTGTAGTTTTTAAACTTCCTACTAACACATCTATTGATTATGTAAAACGTTTAATTGGTTTGCCTGGTGATGAAATTCAAATGAAAAATGGAACTCTTTATATTAATGGGGAAGCTGTTAAAAGAGAGCGAATTGAAGATTATATAGAAGATAAAGGTTATGGCGTCAAAACCATTTATGCACAATATATAGAAATTTTACCCAATGGCAAAAGTCATCATATTTTAGAAAGAAGTGATGATGATATGCTTGATAATACACCTGTTTATAAGGTACCAGAAAATCATTATTTTTTTATGGGTGATAACAGAGATAATTCTGAAGATAGCCGCGTATTATCTAAGGTTGGTTATGTACCCGAAGAAAATTTAGTTGGACGTGCAGATTTATTATTCTTTTCTATTTCTAATGACAGCAGTTTATGGCAATTCTGGAAATGGTTTGATTCTGTTCGAATAGAAAGATTATTTACAAAAATATTTTAATAATTTTAGTATTAACTTTGCCCCAAAAAAAACTATCAAACCTTATTAAAAAACTAGGTATCGATTTTCATAATCGCGACCTTTTAAAACTTGCTTTAACCCATCGTAGCCTTAATAAAAAAGGATATGAAAGACTTGAATTTTTAGGTGATAGAGTATTAGGGTTAAGCATTGCAAATTTTCTCTATTATAGCTTTCCTGATGAAAATGAAGGTAAGTTAGCACACCGTTTAGCCGTTTTAGTCAGTCAAAAAAGCTTGGTTCAAATTGCCCATTTTTTTAATCTTGATCAATATATCCTTTTATCAGAAACTGATATCGCAGCAGGCAATAATACTAATCCAACTATTTTAGCTGATGTATGTGAAGCAATCATTGCTGCTCTTTACCTTGATCAAGGTATGAAAATTACAGAACAATTTATTATTAAACACTGGCAACCTTTAATTAATTTTGATGCCCCTCCTCCTAAAGATCCTAAAACAGAACTACAAGAATGGGTGCAAAGCAAAAATATGAAACTACCTATTTATAATCTCATTCATACTGTAGGACCCGATCATCAACCATTATTTGAGATTCAATTAGAAATACCAGGCTATAAACCCGTACGTGCTAAAGCAAAATCAAAACGAGCGGCTGAAAAATCCGCTGCCGAATTAATGCTTAAAACTATTTATTCTTCATAACTCCAAGAAAAATATATTTATGACAGATTCTTCTAATAGTACTTCATCAAATTCAAAATGTGGTTTTATAACCATTATAGGTGCACCAAATGCAGGCAAATCAACTCTACTTAATAAAATTATTGGACAAAAACTTTCCATTGTTTCTCCTAAACCTCAAACTACTAGAAGAAAAATTTTAGGCGTTTATACAAAAGACGAAAATCAAATTATTTTTATTGATACACCCGGGATATTTCTACCTAATAAGCGTCTTGATAAAGCAATGGTTAAAACAGCTTTTGATGAAATAATTCACGCCGATGAAATTATCATGATTTACGATGCAAGCCAAAAAACCATTGACCCTAATACCCATTTAATAATTACAGAATTACAAAAAAGTGGAAAAAAAATTAATCTTATTTTAAATAAAATTGATTTAATTGCTAAAGAAAATTTATTACAATTATCGAAAACCATGCAGCAATTTAATATATTTAATGAAACCTTTATGATTTCTGCTCTAACTGGTGATGGTATTGATAAAATGTTAAATATGCTTATTGAAAAAATACCTTATGGACAATGGCATTTTCCTGATGATCAAATTTCTGATATTTCTTTACGTGAATTAGCTGAAGAAATAACACGAGAATGTTTTTTTGATAAGCTTTATCAAGAATTACCTTATGCCCTCACTATTGAAACAGAACGTTGGGAAGATTTTAATGATGGAAGTGTTAAAATCAATCAATGTGTTCTTATACAAAAAAATAGCCAGAAAGTTATATTATTAGGTCATAATGGTGCCAAAATAAAAGAAGTTAGAATGATGGCGCAAAAAGAATTAGAAACTGTTTTAGAACGTAAAGTACATCTTTTTTTACATGTAAAAGTAAAACCAGATTGGAATGAAGATCCAAATTATTATAAAAAAACAGGGCTTGATTTTAATAATTGAAATAAGAAAAATTATTATTATGGAATGGACGGATGAAGGTATTGTTTTAAATACAAAAAAATATGGAGAAAAATTTCTTTTAACTACTATCTTAACAAAATCTCATGGTAAATGGCCAGGTATTACCTATATTTCTACCAACAAAAAAAATAAATATACTTCTCCTTTACAACCTGGAAATCTGCTTCTTTTTTCTTGGAAAGCAAGATTAATTCAACAATTAGGTTTATTTACTTATGAACCTATATCAACTCTACCCATAGATCTCTTTTATAACCGTTTATCCTTACAAACCCTTATTGTTGCTATCTCAATAATTTTTCATACACTTCCGGAAAAACTACCCTGTATAGATTTATATAATAATTTTTATAACTTTATTATGTCTCTTAAAAAAAGTAAGAATCCTATAATCACCTATCTTTTATGGGAACTTCAAATTCTTTCTGATCTAGGGTTTGGTCTTGATCTTAAACAATGTGCTGTCACAGGCACATTGGAAAATTTAATGTATGTTTCTCCTAAAACAGGACGAGCTGTATCTTCTAACATAGGACAACAATGGCATGAAAAACTGCTATTATTACCAAATTTCTTAATCAAAAAAGATCTAAATTTACCAGTATCCTTTTTGGATATCCAAAATGCTTTTAAATTAACAGGCTATTTTCTTCAACGTTATATTTTAAATGAGAAAAAATTTGATAATACTTTACTTTTACGACAACAACTTCTATCAACTTTAATAAATATAAATTTAAAAGAGATCAATTATTAAATGACCAGATTATTTGGACCACGTGATATTACAGTAATTGGTAGTGAAATTGTTAGTCTTTATATAGCGCTTTTTTTGCAAAAAGAAGGACACCGTGTTACTTTTATAAGTAAGAAAAGCATCAATGAAATTATTACACAAAAAAATGCTGGGATCATAGATCCCTATTTTTGTATACCCGAATATCTTTCTTATTCTCTAAGTAAAATATTTTGGTCCGTTTTTGATCCAGCACTTTATAATTCTTTTCAATGGAATTTTATACCATATTTTTTTAATTGGATTAATCAAACAAAAAAAAATAAAAAAAAGAAAAAATTAAATTATATTTTACTTTCATTACATGAATTATTATCAAGATCGATCCATACATATGATACACTTTTTCAAACCTATCCAAGATTACAATCATTGGTTGATCAAAAAGGGCATATTTTAGCCTATAAAGATCAGACAAAAGTTAATCAATATTTTGCTTATATTAGTCAAAAAAAATTAAACACATCAAATTTAGAAATTATTGATAAAGAAAATATTAAACATATCCTTCCAGAACTAGCTAGCATATTTGATTTTTGTCTTTTTCTTCCAAAAACATACCATGTAATTAATAACTATAATTTTATACAGAATATTTTTGATATGTTTCAGAATATCGGAGGTAAATTTATTAACGATACTGTTATAAAATTTGACATAGGGGTTTTAGGCCCAAAAAAAATTATTACTCCTACAACATATATTGATTGTGATACTGTGGTCATTGGCGATGGCATAGATACAAAAAATTTATGTAATCAATTAAATTATTTCCCAAATATTTTTACACAAAAAGAGTATAATATAACATTTCATAATTCTTCGATTGAATTAGCATTACCTATTTCTATTCCTGAACTTGGATTACATGCTGTTTCAAATGATAATGGATTCATGTTAACAGGTGGATATGAATGGTCCAGCTTCAATACAGTTCCAAATTTTAGAAGAGCTCATACTTTATTAAAAATTGGAAAAAAGATTTTTCCTAATCTTGAAATTTCAAATAGATCAGATCATTGTGATATAAACATTTTTACTGAAGATTTATTACCTATCATTAGCAATTCTTCTTATCATAGAAACGTTTTTTTTGCTTTTGCCCATGGATCTTTAGGTTTAACCCTAGCACCAGTTACCGCTCAATTAATTACAGATCTGATTGCAGATAGAGATCCAGGATTTGATATTAATCCATATCATATAGACAGATTTTAAGCTCAAAGATAGGAAATAAAAATGACTATTTCTATAAAAGGTAGAGATAATGAAATTCCAGTAAATTTTGGAACAGCACTAGAAGAAAGATATTTGGCTTATGCGATTTCAACTATTGTTTCACGTTCTTTACCTGATGTACGTGATGGATTAAAGCCTGTGCACCGGCGTCTTTTATATGCTATGCGGCAATTATACTTGAATCCAAATTCTAGTTATAAAAAATCAGCTCGTGTTGTTGGTGATGTCATGGGTAAATTTCATCCCCATGGAGATGCTGCAATCTATGAAGCTATGGTAAGACTTGCCCAAGATTTTGCTCAACGTTATCCCTTGGTTGATGGACAAGGTAATTTTGGCAATATTGATGGTGATAACGCAGCAGCCATGCGATACACTGAAGCACGTTTAACAACAGTTGCAGCGGCATTACTTGAAGGCATTGATGAAAATGCCGTAGATTTTCGGTCTACATATGATGGTGAAGGATCAGAACCCGTTGTTTTACCTGCACGTTTTCCAAATCTCTTAGCAAATGGATCACAAGGTATTGCTGTTGGAATGGCAACAAATATACCACCCCATAATATTATAGAATTATGCCAAGCTTTATCCCATATTATCCATAATCCTAATGCCACAACAAAAGAGCTAATTCAGTTTATAAAAGGCCCAGATTTTCCAACAGGTGGATTGTTAGTCGAGAATAAAGAAAGCATTATCCAAACGTATAATACAGGGAAAGGTTCTTTTAGAATTAGAGCACGTTGGACAGTCGAAAAAATAAAAGGTGGAAGTTGGCAAATTGTTGTAAATGAAATTCCTTATCAAGTACAAAAAGCAAAATTAATTCAACAAATTGCTGAGCTTCTAGAAAATAAAAAAATACCTGTTATTAGTGATCTTCGGGATGAATCGAGCACTGATTTACGACTAATTATTGAACCCAAAAATAGAGCTGTAAATCCAGAAGTTGTGATGGAAACATTATTTCGTCAAACTGATTTAGAAATACGCTTTAATCTTAATATGAATGTATTAGATTTATCTAATACACCACAAGTAATGTCTTTGTCCCAAGTGCTTAAAGCTTTTCTTACTCATCAACGTGATGTTTTATTAAGACGTACAACATATCATTTAAATGAAACAAATAATCGTATTGAGATACTTGAAGGTTATCTTATAGCTTATTTAAATCTTGATGAAGTCATTCGTGTTATTCGTCATGAAGATAATCCTAAACAAATTATGATAAAAAAATGGCACATTAATGATGTTCAAGCAGATGCTATTCTTAATATGAAATTAAAGGCTTTACAAAAGCTTGAAGAAATTACAATTAAAAAAGAACATCAATCTTTACAGCAAAAACAGAAAAAATTTATTGAGCTTTTAAAAAGTGAAAATAAACAATGGAAAAAAATTGATGAAGATCTTCAAGAAATAAAAGAAGCTTTCACTTTGAACTCTCTTCTTAGTAAAAGAAGAACAACTATTGTTAAACCTGAATCCATACCTGACATTTCGCTTGAACAAACAATAGAAAAAGAACCTGTAACTATTTTATGTTCCGAAAAGGGCTGGATTAAAACTATCAAAGGCCATTCTAATGACATCAATGATATAAAATATAAAGAAGGTGATAAAGAGCGTTTTGTTATTGAAGGAGAAACAACAGATAAATTAATAACTTTTGCTACAAATGGCCGTTTTTATAGTCTTAATGTTGATAAATTACCAGGCGGCCGTGGTTTTGGTGAGCCTATACGATTAATGTTAGACATCCCTAATAACCATGATTTATTGATGATGTCTATATTTAAAAATCAAGAATATATTATCATAGCATCTGATGGGCGCGGCTTTATTGTTGAAAGTCAAGATATTTTAGCACAAACCCGCAACGGTAAACAAATTTTAAATTTGTCTTCAAATACTGAAGCACAATTATGTATTCCAATTTCGGGTGATCATTTAGCTTTAATTGGAAATAATAAAAAAATGTTAATTATCCCAACAACCGATATACCAAAACTTTCTCGCGGTCGGGGGGTAATTTTACAAAAATATAAAGAAAATACAGAACAACTTATAACAGCAAAATTTTTTAATATAAAAGATGGTTTGTCCTGGACAACAAATGGTAAAAATTATACAGAAAAAAAATTAGATATGTGGCTTGGTAAACGTGGACAAACAGGTCGTTTAGTACCCAAATATTTTCCACATAATAATAAATTTTAATACCTTTATATAAATAAAATTTATTAATTATATTTATTTATTATTAATAAAATTATTCTAATAATATTTTTTTCATAAAATTTATTTATATAAAATATATATAAATATTTATATTTTTCATTTTTTAGAATTTTTTAATAATATAATATTATTATTTAATTAATTTGTTATATAATATTTTGTTGATGAATTTTGTTAATCATTTAAATTTTACAAATTTTAATATATTTTTATCTAAAAATGAGAAGAATATAATAAACAATATGATTGGCAATCATATTGAAAAAATTCAAAAAACACTAAAACCATATTTAAGTGATTACAACCTTTATCTTGGGGGATCTTTGGCACGTAAAGAACCCTCTATAGAAAAAAGATCGTCTAATTATATTACTCTTAAATCTGATGTCGACCTTGTTATCGTGGGTACTCATCCACCAACATATGATTTAAAAACTTTAGAACAACTACTTCAACATAAATACCCAAATTTTCGTGATACAGTTATTTTTTTAAAAAAAGATGCTTTACCTTTTTTAAACTTTTCTTTAGCTCATGATTTCTTTGTAGAAATGGAACATCCCATACACGAAAGCTTTGCTATTCAAATACCTAATTACATTAATCTTACAACACAACATATGTTAGCCGTTGTTATTCATCAAATTATTGGTGTTTTATTTCCTAATGCCAAAACAGATTGTAAAAAAGGCGTAGAAATAAAAGATTTAACAACCTGGCATCGAGATCCAACATATCAAAAAATAAAATTATTTTTAGAAATTATGCGAATGTTAAGTGTCCATAAAAAAGGAACCAGGGGTGCAACATATTATGAAGCATATCAATTACGCCACGAACCTATCATAACCAACGTTATAGAACCAGAAATATTCATATCTTTTCTTAAAGCCCGAGAAATATGGTGTAATACATATCCAAATGATAATATTAATTTACCTAATATATTACAAAAAGCATTAAAAGAAATTACGGGTGAAGATTTACTTATTAATATTTTAGAAAACATTCAAAAAAAATTTTATCCAACAGAAAATTTATTAGATATTTTTCCCTTAGCTATTCTTACAGCTTTTCTTATCCAATCTGTATCTAACCAAGAGCAACAAATAATTGGAGATTTTTATTTTAATATAATTAAAAATTTACCTATTTTTTATTCCAATCAATCTCATATAGAATTTACTCAAAGCAATATTTTAGAATTACTAAAAAATCTACGTGCAAAATTTATTACTGCTTGGTGGGAAAAAGTTTCATTTATAAATAATTAATTATTAGTGCAAAATCATACAATGAATTCAAATAACAAATTAAATATAAGTTTTATTGGACTCGGTAAAATGGGGTATCCTATGGCTGGCCACCTAACAAATAGGTATAATGTTAAAGTTTTTAATAGAACAATTAATAAATCACAAAAATGGATACAAGAATTCAATGGACAAATTTCTAACTCTATAAATGAAGTTGTTAAAAATGCAGATGTGGTTATTACATGTTTACTTGATGATCAATCTTTACAGGAAACAATATTTCAACCTCAAAAAACTATTTTTGATTTTATGAAGTCCAATAGCATTTTTATTGATCATACAACAGCCTCTTATTCTTTAACATGCAAATTAGCTAAATTAGCTGAGCAAAAAAAAATTATCATATTCGATGCCCCCACATCAGGAGGAAAAATTGGTGCCGAAAAAGGAAATTTAAGTATTATGGTGGGTGGTAACCAGAATAAATTTAATTTTATCAAACCTATACTTAGCTGTTATGCTCATTCAATTTCTTTTATAGGTAAAAATGGTTCAGGGCAACTTGCCAAAATAGCAAATCAAATATGTGTTGCAGGTATTTTTCAAGGTCTTGCAGAAGCTATTCATTTTATTAAAAAAACAGGATTAGATGGAAAAATTGTTATTGAAGCTTTATCGCAAGGTGCCGCACAATCTTGGCAAATGAACCATCGCGCTATGCAAATGCTTACTGAAAAATTTGATATCCAAGCAACCGTTGATATGTTTCTTAAAGATTTACGTATATGTTTAAAAGAGAGCGAAAATTTTAATCTTAAACTACCTATGACACAATCAACTGAAAAATATTTTCATTTACTCCATGAAAATGGATGGGGTTATGATGATTGCGCAACCCTTATTCGATTATTCGATCAGCATTTAATACCTTAAATCTTAAGCATGTAAAGGCTCTAAGATAGAAACATAGTTAGCAACAGCTGCACCACCCATATTAAAAATTCCTGCCAACTTTGCATTTTTAATCTGCATATCCCCTGCTTGATTCATAAGCTGCATCGAAGCCATAACATGCATTGATACACCTGTTGCACCAATAGGATGGCCTTTTGCTTTTAATCCACCTGATGGATTTACAGGTAATCTTCCATTTTTTTCCGTCCAACCTTCACGTATGATTCGTGCTCCTTCACCAGGTTTTGCAAGTCCCATAGCTTCGTATTGAATAAGCTCTGCAATTGTAAAACAGTCATGTGTTTCTACAAAACTCAGATCATTTAAAGAAGTTTGGCTTTCATCTAATGCTTTATTCCAAGCTAAAGCTGCACCTTCAAAAAGCACAATATCTCTTTTGCTCATAGGTAAAAAATCATTGACTTGTTGAGCACTACGGAAAGCAATTGCTTTTTTTAATGATCTTGCTGTTTCTTCATTAGCAATAATTAAGGCTGCTGCTCCATCAGATACCAAACTACAATCTGTTCTTTTTAATGGACCCGCGACAATAGGATTCTTTTCAGATACATGTCTACAAAATTCATAACCAAGATCTTTACGAATATGCGCATATGGGTTTGACACACCATTCTTATGATTTTTTGCTGCAATCATTGCCAAAGCATCAGATTGATCACCATATTTTTGAAAATAATATTGAGTAATACGAGCAAAAATGCCAGCAAAACCACCTTCTATCATACCTTCTTCTTTTAGGTAACTAGCCTTTAAAAGATTTTCACCAACTTGGTTAGAAGAAACACTTGTCATTTTTTCAACACCAACTACTAATGCCAAGCGTGATTGCCCCGATATTACATTATTTAAGGCTGCATGAACTGCAGCACTTCCTGTTGCACAAGCATTTTCTATTCTTGTCGATTTTTTAAAACGAAAATTTGGATCACTTTGCAAAACTAAGGAAGATGGAAAATGTTGTTCTGAAAATCCTGCATTAAAATGCCCAACAAAAATATGGTCAATATCGGATGCTGAAACACCCGCATCTTTTAAAGCTGCTGGGGTGACCTCAACGATTAAATCTTCAATATCTTTATTTTCATGACGGCCAAAAGGTATATGTGCCCATCCAACAATACAAGCTTTCACATGCATTCTCCTTAGTATATTAAATAATATAATATTTAACTAAGCATAATCAATGCTGCAATGCAATAGTTTTACAAAAATTTTGCAACTTTACCAATAGGAGTGCCAATTATATTGTCATCTTGCATTGCAAGATGACCACGAAGTATAGTCATCATAGGCCATCCCTTTATTTTCATACCTTCAAAGGGTGTCCATTTGCATTTACTTGCCATTTTATTTGCTTCAATAGTTTTTTCTGCTTGTAAATCAACTAAAACTAAATCTGCATCATAATCTATTTCTATTTTACCTTTGGCTTGGATACTATAAATACGCGCTGGGCTAGTACTTGTTAAATCAACTAAACGTTCAAGCGTTAAACGCCCTTCTGCGTAGTGATTAAGCATAAGAGGTAATAAAGTTTGTACTCCGGGCATTCCAGATGGACTTTGCGGATAGGGTTTATTTTTTTCCTCAAGTGTATGGGGCGCATGATCTGAACCAATAACATCAACAATATTTTTCCTTATGCCTTCCCACAACACATCTTGATGATATTTCTCACGTATTGGCGGGTTCATTTGTGCTTTACTTCCTAATTTATTATAACAGTCAGGTGAACTTAATGTTAAATGTTGGGGTGTTACTTCAACAGTAGCAATATATTTATAATCTTTTAAAAAATTGATTTCTTCTGCCGTTGTAACATGCAAAATATGAATTGGTCTTTTTGTAATTTGCGCTAAATGTACCACCCTTTGAGTAGCTTTTAATGCTACTTCAACATCCCGCCATTGTGGATGTAATAAAATATCAGCTTTATCTTCAACTATTGCCCGCCTAGTACGCAATCTTGGTTCATCTTCTGCGTGAATAGCAACTCTTCTTTTTCCATTTTTCAAAACTTCATATAAGAGATCATCAGTAGGAATTAGCAAATCCCCTGTTGAGCTACCCATAAAAACTTTTATACCTGCACAACCTGGTAATTGTTCTAGCGTATTTAATTGATCTAAATTACTTTCTGCTGCACCAATAAAAAAAGCATAATCACACCAAGATCGCCCTTGAGCACGATTTAATTTGTCTTCAAAATTTTCTTTAAAAAGTGTATTTGGTTTCGTATTTGGCATATCAAAGAAACATGTTACACCTCCGAGAATTGCTGCCGCGCTTCCTGAATGAATATCTTCTTTATATTCAAAACCAGGTTCACGAAAATGTACTTGTGTATCAATCACACCTGGCAAAATGTGCAAATTTTTTGCTGATATTTCTTTAATAGGTTGACCGATTCTCTTATCAAACCCAATAATTTTACCATTTTTTATAAGAATATCTGATTCTTGTACACCTGTTGTTGTGACAATTTTACCAGAATGAACCAATACATCATAAAAATCTTTTGTCATATTTTTATCATAAAGCCTATCGTTTTTTTTAAAAGTGATAAATAGCCTTTCACATCGTTTTACTAGCTATAGAGTAATATAAAAATATTATTACTACAACTATGAATGTAATGAAGTCAGACTAAAAATTACATTATACCTTCTCAATTATATTTTAAAAAAACAAATGTCATTATGAAAAATAATAATCAATAATCAATTAGTTTTATTTTAGATTACATGAACTAATCTTAAGTAAAATTATATTTTCTAAATTTTTATCTAATAAATATTGACTCTCTTTTTTTTACAAATAATAATTATGTCATCTAATAAAAAGAACCAATGAACGGGAGTTATTAAAAAATGAAAAAAACTTTTCAACTTTTACTATTAGGCTTTGCTTTAACTTTAATAAATAATTATGCACCTGCGCACAGTGGGTATTCACTTATTAATATTGCTAAAGCCGATGATGATGGTGGCTATGGTGATGATGAAGGTGGTGGAGACGATGAAGGTCCAAGTGGGGAAGAAGGCCCAGATAAAGTAGCAGATTTACCTGGCCAACCTGGAAGAGACAATCCAGATAACCGCGATTATAATCCAGATAGAAATGTAGATGGTACACCAGACAATCCTACAGGTGGTCCTACACAACCTGGAAATAATCCAAACAATCCTGGTGGAAATAATAATCCAACTGCTACTGCCGGGAATCCAAATCCTAATACAGGAAATCCTAATGGTGGACCATCTGGAACAAACCACACAACTCTATCTAGCAATTCTCCATTTGCAAAAATAACAAGAGCTTGCGCAGTTGATTGGTTGAATCCTGATTTGTGTCGTCATGCACAAAGTTTATAATATCTAATTTATTATAATAAGAGTGATAAAATATACCTGTGGTAATTTACGAATTACCACAGGTATTGTTTTAAATTATTGATAATTGTTAACTAATATTGTATTCTGCCTATTCAATTTTTGTTCTTTTAGGTAGAATATCTTGTCATTTAATTTATACAGACGTCATTTAGTTAAAGGATTATTATATGGATTAGCCAGCCCATATATAATTTCTAAATTACCTATAGCACAGGCAGCAATTGCAAATAAACCCAAACAACTTTCATTTAATAATTTACATACCGGTGAAAAATTAAAAATCACTTATTGGGCTAATGGACAATATATTAAAGAAGCACTTACAGCTGCTAATTATATATTAAGAGATTTTCGTACTAATCAAATCTACCCAATTGATCTTAATTTACTAGAATTATTAAATGATTTACAAAAAAAATTAGATACAACTCAAAATTTTGAAATAATTTCTGGATACCGCTCGCCACAAACAAATATTATGCTACATAAAAATAGTAAAGGTGTAGCAAGTAAAAGTTTACATATGCAAGGTAAAGCTATCGACATATTTGTGCCTGGTCGTACATTAAAACAAATACAATTTGCTGCCTTAGATTTAAGACGTGGCGGCGTTGGATATTATCCAAGAAGTAATTTTGTCCATGTAGATACAGGACGCGTACGAAATTGGTAATTTAAATAAATTAGCAATTTTTAATATAAAATCATTATAGATTATGTATTGGTGGCTCGGGAGGGATTTGAACCCCCGACCAAGAGATTATGATTCTCCTGCTCTACCACTGAGCTACCGAGCCATTAACATTAAATTATTATTTTCTATTACATAAAAGTTTTTAAATTTCTATTTAGTACAATCTTTAGAAAACTATCTAATGTTTAAAGTTAGAAGTAATAAATTCATAACACTATGTCAAGAAATGGCTTGCACAATATGTTGTTGATCTTGAAAAATTTTTTGTGCCACTTTTTCATTATTACTAATCCATCCGCCTCCTAAAACTCTATCCTGTTTATAAAAAACACAAGCCTGCCCAGGTGCAATCGATGCTTGAGGTACTATAAAATCAACTCTACATATGTTTTTTGATAAAGGGTGAATAGTAGCAGCAACCGGAATTACAGTAGAACGTATTTTTACAAAAAGCTCAAACCCATCACACAGCATTATATCTTTATCACCTAACCAATGAACATCCTGAATTGTAATATATGATCGATAAAGTGATGATTTAGGTCCAACAATGACTTGATGTTTTTTTGTATCAAGATCAATAACATACAAGGGTTCTCCATCGCCATTAATTACACCCAATTTTTTTCGTTGACCAATAGTAAAATTAATAATTCCGTTATGACGACCTAATATACGACCATCCTCATGAACAATATCACCTTCTTCTATTGAGCCTGGTTGAAGTTTTTTAATAAGTCCAGCGTAATTGCCTGTGGGTACAAAACATATGTCTTGACTATCAGGTTTTTCCGCTACATTTAATCCAATCATTTTAGCTAAAGCTCTTATTTCGTTCTTTTGTAAATTTCCCAAAGGAAAAGATAAAAAAGATAATTGATCCCGTGTCGTTGCAAATAAAAAATAACTTTGATCTCTATTTTTATCAGTTGCCTGATAAAGTTCGGGGCCATTTTGTGTTTGTTTCTTGCGTACATAGTGCCCTGTTGCAAGAGCTACAGCACCCAGATCATGAGCTAAAGTTAACAGATCATTAAATTTAACTTTTTGATTACACCTTATACAAGGAATAGGTGTTTGCCCATTGAGATAAGTATCTACAAAATCATCAATCACAGCTTTTTTAAAAATTGTTTCATAATCAAGCACATAATGTGGGATACCCAAAAAATCCGCTACCTTACGTGCATCATGAATATCTTGTCCTGCACAACATGTGCCTTGGCGGTTAATAGCTGTACCATGATTATATAGCTGTAAAGTGATACCAATGACATCATAACCATGATGCACAAGTAAAGCAGCAGTTACAGAACTATCTACACCACCAGACATTGCAACAACAATTTTTCCATGCTTTGGTGGTAAATCATTCAATTCTAAAGCTGGCCAAGATTTTATTATATTTTCATTCATAGATTATTGCTTATTATTGCTTAAGTTTATCAGCTAAAAATTTTATTGGTGCATTATTTGAACTTAAACTTAACGGTAATGTAAAATGCCCATGTTTACGAATAAATAAATTTTCTTCGGGTATATTCCAATCTTTTACTTGTTTTAAAGCTATACTATAAGGTGTTACCGTATCATATTCACCTAAAATCATTATAATATTTTGGTTACCAAGGGGTAATGGTTCGGTTGGTTCCATTAATATTTTATAACGCGATAATGTTTCTGTTGTCCATTTTTTAGCAAGCATAATATCAGAAATATTTAATTTACGTGAAAGTGAACTACGATGAATTAACGAAATTGTATCTAAACAACCTGCCGAGAGATATAGAATATCTGGTTTTAATTTTTCTGGCCAATACTTGCTTTGTGCAACAACCATTTGGCTCACTAATGCACCTAAACTTGTACCTCCTACTGCTAATCTACAAGTACCTTTATTCCTAACCCAATTGATAAGAGTTGCAATTTCTCGTACTTGAGTAGTTAAAAAATCTAAAGCACTCATTGGTAATTTTGCTAAAAAGGTCTCCCCACCATACCAACCTTCTACTCTGCGGCGACCATGACCTAAAGATTCTAATCTTATAACTCTTATCCCTTGTTGAACACATTCTATTTCCGGTTCATCAGATAAATCTAACAATTCAAGCTCAACAAATAACCCATGGCTATAAATAAATGTTGGTGTATTAGCATCGGCATTTTCGGGTTCAAAAACATGTGCCCATGCTGTTTCACCTAG
The DNA here is from genome assembly GCA_019695395.1 of Alphaproteobacteria bacterium. Taxonomy (NCBI): domain Bacteria; kingdom Pseudomonadati; phylum Pseudomonadota; class Alphaproteobacteria; species Alphaproteobacteria bacterium. The sequence goes on along the minus strand of JAIBAD010000034.1, from coordinate 1,042 downwards.
TGAACTTGAAAAACGTAACCAATATTCTTTACCATAAAAAGAGTTTACACGTGATGATTCTTGAACAATTGGAAATTCATCAGGTAATTGATAAGCCTCTTGAGGTCTTGTAAGAAAGCTACCGTATTTTGCGTCCATTCTTGTTTGGTCAGGTATCATAAAACGCACTGCAGGGATTTTATACTTAAGCCAAAATGAAGAAAATAGTTTGCGCCCCTCAACCATAAATTGATGGCTAATTTTTCTTCTCATTAATTCACTTTGAATTAAATCTTCTTGATCTATTGTGTGTGTTTTTTCATGAACGTCAAAAAAATTATATTCCCATCTTCTTTGTATAGCTCTGTATTCACTTTGAAAAGTTGCCACTTGATTTATAATTTTTTCTATACCTCGTATTGGACCGGTTAAAGATAATTCAGATTTAAAATGACCAATCGATCCTTCACTTAAAGCTGCCGCAGCCCATGATCTGGATAAAGGTAAATAAAATTTTGTCAGCCACCACAAAGTTGTATAATCAAACCATGAACGTGTAAGATAACGGCCCATTCTAGAAGCCATAAGCTTTTTCAAACGATCACGTGCTGGCAATTGCAAAACTTTTTGTTGCTTTAATTGTAGGTTTAAATTCATAGTAAACTTAAGACGATGTTAAATAATTACGCGTTCCAGCAGGCAATTTAACAGTTAATCCATCTAGCTCTTCTGTCATTCTGATTTGACATCCAAGACGTGAAGTACGTGTTAACCCAAAAGCTAAATCTAACATATCTTCTTCATCTTCAGAGGCTTCTTCTAATACATCATACCATTCTGGATCTACAATAATATGACATGTTGAACAAGCCAAAGATCCTTCACAAGCTCCTTCTAGATCAATAGAATTACGATGGGCAATTTCTAATATAGACAAACCTATAGGTGCTTCAACTTCTATTTTTGTCCCATCTGGATTGATAAATATCATCCTTGGCATAAACTCAACTCCTTACAATTCTAGCCTTACTATATCTGGTATCATACTATGATATTTTTTAAA